>CACZFE010000011.1 GCA_902780365.1 uncultured Spirochaetales bacterium | reverse complement strand
CCTTATTAAGTTCCTTCTCGTAGCACCATCTGATCTTCGCAAGGTTTCTTCTGATGTATGCATCAATGACAGATCTGTCAAGAGCACCCATGATAACTGCCTGACCACCGCCTGCGGAAATATCCGAACGGCCTTTTCTTCCGATCTGACCAGCTGCCATACCATATTTTCCGCCGGCACCGCCGCCGCCACGTCCTCTTGTTCCGAGACCGCCGATTCCGAGAGCGTTACCTCCGCCACCTGTACCGAAACCTCTTGTTCCGAGACCGCCTGAACCGAACTGGTCAACACCTGCAAGACCCGTTACAGAACCGAGTGTTTTTTCCATGCCGGCTCCCAAACCGCCGCCGCCGAATACTCTGTCGAAGCTTGCCGCACCGGATGAAAGAGCACCCATAATACCGGAACTCTGAGCAACTTTAGCGTCAAGACCTCTTCTTGCAGAACCCTGAGCGTTCGCAACACGGCTTTTCTTGTCACCGACTCTACCTTCTTCGCCGAGAGATTTTCTCTGGGAAGTAGCTTCAACAAGACCTTCTTTCGGCTTTTCGAGTTTGACTTTTTTCTCTTCCTCGATTTCCTCGACCTTTATCTCTTCCTCTTTCGTCTCGACAATCAGTTTTGCGAATCTGTTGTCAAGTTCGAAAATATCGACTTCGATAGGCGGAGTCTCAACAATCATATTAAAAACAAAACCGCCGACAACGAAGATGACAAGCAGGATTATCGCAAACGCGAAATCGAACTGCAGTGCACCGCCTTTGTACTTTTCCGCGGGAGACTTCATAGCACAGACAGAAATCTTGCCGAAATCCGCAACGAGAAGCGTCGTATCGTCAATATCGACACTTGTGTGACCCGAAGCAATGTACTGCTCCAAATCCGTCTTCTCGGTTCCTTTGTAAAGAGTTCCTTTAAATCCGTTTTTGAGACTTACAGAAAAATTCTGACCGGAAACAGAAGCAAAATCGAACATATTGTCGGACAAAAATGCTTCGTCCACGATACAATCTGCACCGTTTTCCGTTCCCAATGTGAACTTTTTGTCAACTTTTTGCAAATCGAGCAGAACCTTGTTGTCATAAACGACTCTGATTTCCGGCTCCAATTTCCCTTTGACTCCTTCATTTACCGGAACACCCGGAATAGGAGACAAATCGTAAAGCAATCTTTTTCTCATTTTTGATTTCTCAGGCATAGTCTCGGCCTCATATAATGGTTAACATCAACATAATAAACTTCTAATTAAGCAAATCCACAGACCTTACCAACTCTTTGTTGAAATCCTGTTTAAGATTGATCAAAGAATTGAATTTGGTTTTGGATCTATCCATAAGGAAGGAACCAGAAGGTTTTTTAATCTGACCTTCCAACATGACATCTTCGAAATCGATGACTGTTTTTTCACGGTATTTTATAAGTCGACCTTCTTCATCCGTTTCCTGTGCCGCCAGGAACATGAAAGAGAACAACAAAAACAAAACAGCAACTAACTTTTTCATAGCAACGACCTCCGTCATATAAAAATCAACGCGCTTAGTGTAGCCATTACGCTTGAAATATCAAATTTTCTCCTACTCGGTTTTTTCAACCGGTCTAATATTTACCTTGTCACTTAAATACTGGTTGACAATATGGTCTGCAGGCAGACTGCCACCGACAAGGGAAATATACTTTCTGAAATTTCTTTTCGCTTCGACCTGCTTGTTCATATGATCGTTGTAAAGAACAGCAAGGTTGAAAGTTGCAACCGCATTGTTCGGGTCTTTCTGAAGAACTGCAAGGTACTCTTTTTCGGCATCTTCGAATCTTCCAAGGCCTCTCAAAGCCATTGCCAGACCGATTCTTGCATTCAAATTGTCGGGGTCCTGTGAAAGAACTACAGAAAATCTTTCATAAGCAGTCTCGGCGTCACCGTATTTCATAGCGATCGAACCGACATTGAAGTTAGCACTTTTGTTCTTCGGATCATTTGCTATAGCGCGGGTGAAATAAAGCATTGCAAGCGAGTCATCATTCTGAGCAGAATAGAGAACACCGCGGTTGTTGGCAATTCCGGCATCGTCTGACTTCAAGTTGTAGGAGTTTGTCGTTACCATCGAAGCAAGACCGGAATCATTCTTTTTGAAGTAAATCATACCAAGGTTCTTGAGCGCATCGACATCAGCCTGATCCTGAATGAGAATCTTTCTAACAGACTGAATCGCATTTATGAAATCACCTTTCAAAAGGTAGAAACCTGCAACGGCAGAAAGAACACCTTTATCTTTGTCGTTTTCCTTCTCAAGGAACTTCTCGCAAACTTCTATCGCACGGTTGTATTCAAGTTTATTCGCATAAATCGCAGCCTTGTTTATAACCGGCATGGAATATTTAGGATCAAGTTCCAGAGCCTTGTTGTAACTTTTTACCGCATTCTGGTCATCACCCTTGCGCTGATAAGCCTGACCAAGGTTGTAATGAAGGATCGGAGCTGTCGGATAAGCTTCGATTGCAAGCTCGAAATTTTTGATTGCAGCATCAAAATTAACCTTGCCGTCCTTAACTTCGAGAGCTTTCATGCCTTCTTCGGTATAATATTTTGCCCAATCTTCAGGTTCTTTCGGTTTTGTCTTGGCAACAGGTGCTTCTGACTGCTTAGCCTGTGCAGGTTTTTCTTCCTGTGCTTTCTCCGGAGCCGTTCCGCAGGAAGCCAAAATCAAGGAAAATACCAACAAGAAAGATAATGCTATTTTTTTCATGATTATTCTCCCTGTTCCTGATCGTTATTTTCAACATTTTCAGCTGTAGGCTGTTCTGCAGCCTCTTCAGCTTTAGGAGCTGTCTCTGCCGGAGCTTCAACAGCTGCCGGAGCTGCCTTAGGCTGACCCGCAGTTTTCTTCAGTTTTGCCCTTTCTTCATCGGAAATCTTCGGGAATTTATAATCGGTATCAATTTTTCCGATCAAAGACGATGTTTCGATCATGTCAGACTGAGGAACAATTTCGTTTTCATCGTAATATTTTCCGCCAGTAACTTCCTGGAAGAAACGAAGTTCGTATTTAGCCTTTGCTACCCAATCGTTGTAAACAGAACTTTCATAGCCTTTCTTCATCGCTGTTTCAAAGTAGGTAACAGCATTTTTCTGAGCACCGAAAGCCTTTTCATCAAGGTAGTTTTTGTATTCCGAAATCTGAGCTTCGCTGAGCCACGGAGCGATCGGAGCGTTGAACATCTGGTCAGTAAGGTCTTTATAAATCTTGCCGATGTAGTAAAGAACCGCCGGTGTGAATCTAGGAGAAGTCGTGATAGAAATAATCTGCTCGTATTTCTGCGAAAGAGAAACCGTGAGCTCGATCTTCTTTGTCATTCTCTCCTGAGAGATCTTGTTGAACTCGTCCTTTACTTTTGCAGCAGCCTTCAGGTTAGCCTTTTCATCCGGATAAAGCTCATCAGGATTTGCATCGCCGTGATGGATGATTTTGCCGTCCTCAACGTCGAAACCGAGCTGAAGGAGTTCATATCCTTTGTGTTTCTTAGCGAACGGGATATTGTCGAACTTGATCGACATATATTCATTGTATTCCGGAAGGAGTTCTTCAAGAAGTGCTTCTGCAACGATATCTCTTGAAATCTCGTCAAGTTCAGCCTTTTCCTTAAATTCTGCGCCTCTCGAAATCTGGAGAATCTTGTCAACACTCTTGTAGTATTCTTTCGTGTTGTTCTGCTCTTTGTACATCTTCATTTTTGCACCATAAAGAGCAAGCAATGTATTGGGTTCGCCTTTTTCAACACTGACTTTATTGACTGCGTCGACAGGTTTTTTCTTGCCGGCATCATCAATATAATAGTAATCTTTAAGACCTTTTATGTCGGTATGATCAGCAACAAACTTATCAAAACCTTTTTCCGCTCTGTCGTAGAAAGTTTTGCCCTTTCTCATCCAGATGTAACCGTACTGAAGAGCGATCTGAGCTTTTTCCTTGTCGTCTTTCGCATACTTGTCAACAAAAAGTCTGTAGTTATCGATAGCTTTTTCGGTTTCACCAAGGCTCTCATAAAGAACCGCTGCGTTATAAACCGCGTCGCCTGCGTCTTTGCTCTGCGGAGACTTCTCGACGAAATCAATATAGAGCTGAGCAGCTTTATCATAGTAAGCAATTGCTTCGTAGTTCTTTGCAAGTCCGAACATGATTTTGTCTCTATGCGGAGATTTTTTGTAAACATCGTCGGACTCTCTGAGGAACTGCTCCTGAACACGGATCGACTTGTAAAGGTCACCACCTTTCTGGTAGTAAACGATTGCGTTGTACATAGCGACATCGTTGAATTTAGATTTCTGGAATTCGTTTACGAAAGCCATGTATCTGTCAGCCGATTCAAGGCTCTTTCCGTTTTTGTGAGGAATATCAGCAGAGTAGAAAGTAGCCATTTCCTTGAACTTCTCAAGGTCAGTTTTGAGTCTGTTCCTTCCAGAAAGAAGAGCTGAATTCTTCAAGAATTCTCTAGACTTATTATTAATCGCCTCCCAGTCTCTCGCCATGTTGAGAGAGTCCATGATGAGGTCAGCCGAGAACTCGGCAAGTTCGTGTCTCGGATACTTCTGGACAATCATCTCGAAAACGGGAACCGCTTTGTCGAAATGGTTGAAAACGTAGTAAGTAATAGCCTGTTTGTAGATAATATCAACAAGATATTTCGATCTCGGGATATTTTTAATGTAGGTATCACACGCGGTGATGAATTTCTGATGAAGTTCAGGAATCGGTTTCTCCTTATTTTCATCTGCGACCTTGTCTTTCTTGTCAGCATCCTTATCGTCAGCAGCCTTTACAAGGTCAGCGCTGATTTCACCGGATTTTTCCTGTTTTGCCTTCGCGATCCTGTTCTGAGCTTCTTTTTTAGCCTTTTCCTGTTCTTCCTCAAGAAGAGCGCCGAAGCAGCTGACAGCACCGAAAGAAGCATCCTCGAAGTGATGACCTTTCGGATTCATGTCAGCAACTTTTTGATATTCGTCACCGGCTTCAGTGTATTTTTTGTGGTCGTAAAGATACTCAGCGTAATTGAAACGCATATCATACGAAGCTTCCGATTTCGGGAAATATTTAAGGTATGTCGGGTAAAGTTCGCCGACGATCTTCCAAGTTTCCGGAGATTTCGTCTTTCTTGCTTCGTTGTGGTAGTCAACAGTGAGGATTCTGAGTGCTGCTTCAGCAGTCTGCTGAGCGCTTTCCAAAGTTGCCTCGTCTTTCTCGTTAGCTTTTACCCAGCGGGAGTTTGCATCAGCGTAGTTTGCAACAAGGACGATAATTTCCTTTCTTACAGCATCTTTGTTGTTGAGTTTTTTGTAGCACTCAACGATCTGTTTCTGCCAAGTCGGACCTTCCGGTCTTTCCGGAGCTTCCTGCTGCAACTTTCTGTAGATTTTTATAGCTTCTTCAGATCTATCCTGATCGAAGTAAATCTGAGCAAGTCTTTTAAGAACGGCAATGAAGTATTTCTGCTCCTTAACGATTGTTTTGAAGTATTTTTCAGCTTCGTCAACAGAACCTGCTTCTGCATACGGAGCAACCATGTCGTTAAGAGCATCTTCTTTCAGAGACTGGTCATTGATTTTGTCAGCGACCTCAACAACCTGCTGGAAAAGTTTTACCGACTGTTCGTACTCTCCGACGTTATACATACACCAAGCATACTTATAAAGAGCGAATCCGTAGAATTTATTGTCCGGATACTTGTCGATGATTGCTTTGTAGTTCGGGATAGCCTTGAAAACGTTGTTGTTGTTGAAGAAATATTCACCCATTTCGAAGTAAGCATCGGAAGCGAACTTGGAATTCTGGAATTTCTCGACAACAAGTGTGTAATAACGGACAGCTGCAAGGCTCTGACCCGTTTCCATCAAGTTGGAAGCCATGAAGAAGTAAACCTCGTCCAGGTTCTGGAACGTCGGATACTTCTTGATAATGTAATCGCAGACTTCGATAGCTTTTTTGTTCCAGTCAAGCGAAGCTTCAAGGTTAAGCTCGGGCATCGGAGCATTCGGGTCGTTCATTTCGTAGTACTTATCAATTTTTTTATTGTACTCGTCCATGATGACGGCCTTAATGCCTCTTGCTTTTTCCCAGTAAAGCTCAGCAAGTCTTCTGTAGACTTCCGCTTTTCTCGGACCTTCCGGGTAATCCTTTATAAGTTCGTTAAGCTGTTTTATAGCCTCGTCTCTTTTTTCCATTGATCTGCTGTCGGTCTTGACATCGTTGGTTTCGATGCGGGCCTTTGCTGGACCGTTGGAAGTCGTCGTTTCGTCATCTCTTTTCTTTCTCTGAGCGGAAAGCGTCATCGTAAAGGAAAGAACTAACAAAACTGCTAAAAAAACTCTCAATGTTTTGTTATTTAACATCTTCAGAAACCTCTACTAATTGACCAAACCAAATTACTCTTTGCACAAATTGTCGACATTGAAGAAGTAGTAGCCGAGCTCATCTTCCCAATATTCGCCGTCGAACGGGTAATAATAGGAATTCTGCGGAACAGAAGGATTCATCTCAGATTTTTTCTGGACGGACTCTTCTTCTTCCTTTACCTCTTTGCCGTAAAGCTCTTCTTTTTCGAGAGAAGATTTCATACTATCTGTCATCTCGAAGCGTATTGCTCTCATATCTGCGATGAGCTGACCGAGTTCATTGTTGAGATTCTGGACTCTCTGAACCAACCAGACACCGGACTCGTTTCTGAGAGTAGTCAGCTGATACATCATTTTCTTAGAAACGTCCTGAGCAATCACGCTGTTTTTGAAAGAATCAGGAGACTTTTCGATGATGGTAAGTTCTCTTTCGATCTCTTTGATGTGGTTGTATTTTCTTACGAACAGCGATTCGGTAAGAATATTTCTAAGGACAGCTTCAGGAAGTTCTGTGCCTTCACCTGCCTGAGCCTTCTTGTACATTACAAGGAGCTCCTTATAAATGTCGAGACCAGTCTTCGTGGAGACGTTTTCAAGCCATGAAGCCATTTTCTTCTGGTAATCCGGATAGACACTGAAGAAGTAGTCGATAACGTTGTTTACTTCGTCATACTGACAGAGGTTGTAGTAAGTAACCGCCTCAACAATATTTACTTCCGGGAAATAAATGTCGGTGAAGAAAGGTGAACGGAGCGTTACGACCGTACCGAGTGTCGAATCGAATCTTCCGATCATGAGTGAAGCCCATGTTCTTGCGAAGAGTGATTCGAACCACTGAGCGTTGTCTCTTCCGACGTTCGAGAAGTAGTTGAGCGCTACGTTGAACATCGCGAGCTTGTTCTGCGACTGCCATGCAGCTGCGTAGTAAAGTTCACCGAGTGCAAGTTCAGCCATACCTTTCAGCTTTTTGATGTCTGTGCCGATATATTTGTCATCCGGCATCTCTTTGATCTCGGTGAAGCTCTTCATTGCATCAGCGAACATCTGCTGACGAACCTGAATTACACCGAGGAAATATTTCGCTTTCGGGTAGAATGAGCTGTAGTCCTTGACCTGCGAGAACATTTTAAGAGCCTGCTCGTCCTGGCCGTTGTAGAAGTTGATTTTGCCGAGGTAGTAAGTCAACTCGTTGGCGAACTTCTTCGGGAGAGCTTCGTAGTCAACGTTCGAAAGGACTGCGAAAAGAACCTTTTCATCTTCCGTTTTGTAGGTAACGGCAAGAAGTTTCAGAAGGCTCGATACGAAGTAGTGCGATTCCGAACCTTCGAAAAGGATTTCAGCAAGCTGATATTCAGAAGCTTGATAAAGCCCCATTCTGAAAAGAGACTCTGCATAGTAATATCTTGCGGTATCATGCAGTCTGTCCCATTCGTTGTTCTTCATGATGGCATAGAAACCGACAGCGGAAGTGAAGTAGTCTTCGCTGTTGTATGCATTTACGACCTTTGTAATCGCTTCAGGCATACCTTCGACGAGAGATGCATCAATCTTCTCGTATTTTTTCATTTCCTTTTCGCGGACAGTGAGCTGCGTCGCACAGGACGTTGCCAGCATCACCGCGAAGGCGATAAGAACAAGAGTCAGTATTTTTTTCATAGTACCACCCCACTACTTAGCAAAGGGAAGGAACATGCTTGCATTGATCGTGAACAAAAAGTCTGACTTGATATAAGCCGAGCTTCCGCCTTCCTGTTTCGGGCGTTTATCCTTCATGATGAACCAGTCAAAATTCAAGCTGAGACTTGCGTTTTTACCCAAGAAAATTCTCGGAGCGAAACCAACCTGAAACGCTACATTGTTGTTGTTCATTTTCTTTACGCCTTCGCCTTCAGCAACTGTTCTGTAGTAGTAAACACCGACAGAAGCGTTAAGGTCATACTTCGGAATGAAGTCTCCGAAAACGCTGAGTTTTCCGTAGAAAGGAGTGAAAACTGCACTTGCGCCTGCGGTGAGCATAAGGTTGCTCTTTGCAACGTAAGCATCAGCTTCCTTAGCCTGCTTAAGGGTTTCGTTTTCCCATGAAACAGCGCCGTAGAGGAAACGAGCCTGCAGAGCGATGTATTCATTGAAGTGATAAGCAGCTCTGATACCGACTGCAAGAAGATCTTCCCAGTCGCCGCATGCGAAACCGATATCGATTCCGAGCTCAAAGCGTTTGTCCTTCGTGAAGTCCTTCTTCTGAACGACTTTAATCTGTTTCTTCTTTTCAACATTAAGGTCTCTGAGTTCCTTCTCGGCCTCCGAGTCAGCGGCAGCAGCACCGGCATCAAGCTGAGCGGTCTTCGGTGCGTCTGCATTCTGAGGAGCTTCAGCAGCTGCTGCTTCACCTTCCTCAGCAGGAGCGGCCTCAGCAGCGGTCGGATCTTCCGGACCTGCAGCTCCGCCGTCTAAATCGAAAAGGTCATCTGCAAAAACCTGAAAAGAAACAAATGCAAAAAAAGCAAGTGTTAAAGCGACTAATTTACTGTGTTTCATGACTCCTTACCTAAATAGAATTGTTAAACCACCAAAAAGTCGGAAAGCAAATTAGCGGATTTGAAAATAATGTCAAGAATTTTTAGACCTTGAAACAACTTTTTATCTTATTGATAATATTAGACTTTTTTACAACTTTATTCTTAATGTCAATTTTTTGTGGAGCTTTTTGTGTTCAAATGGCGTCCGAGGCTCCGGCAACCGAGAGAAAAAAATCGGTCTTATTCAGAAGACGGGTCAAAAAATTTCCGTGGAAAAAATATTCAGGTCTGTATGCTGCAGAAAGTGCAGCAGCAAAAATCGACACAGCGGCAGAAGCAAGTTCTTTTTCGCAGAACGCGCTTTTTCCGTTTCCGGTCAGGAGCGAAGCATAAGAAGTGAGGCGTTTTACGCGCTGCATGATCTTTTCCGCAGTTTCAGGATCTGCGGCTCGGCCGGAAAGAGTTCCGATAAGACGCTCAAGCGTGCCGTCAGCTGTCTTTCTGACAACGGATGAGATCTGGATCTGGCTCGTTCCTTCATATATAGAGGTTATACATGCGTCCCTCACAAGCCTTTCGACCGGAACTCCGCGCAGATAACCGGTTCCGCCGTGGATCTGGAGAGCGTCACGGGTGACTCTCTCCGAGGTTTCAGCTGCAAATAATTTGACGAGCGGCACTAAAAACTCGACAGCGGAGCGGATCTCACGCTGTTCCGATGCATTCTCTGCGCTTTGCATTGCATCGAACTTCGCAGCTGCAAAACAGACCGCAAGTCTGACGGCTGCGGTACTTTCCCGCATTTCTTCGAGCATCCGCGCGACTTGAGGAATTTCCGAGATGCTTTTTCCGAACTGGACTCTGTGTTCAGCATATTTTTCAGCCTCGGACAGAGCCGCTTCAGTGATCCCGAGCGCCTGCGCCGCGACAGAGAGTCTTGCCGAAAGCAGAAGTTCCTGCACATACTTCACCAAACCGAAGCGCCGTTTTCCCAAAAGTTCGCACTTTGCCCTTTCAAAGCGGATGTTACATGTCGGAGAACCGCAGATACCGTGTTTTTCAGCAGTATTCAGAATCCTGCAGTTGTCGTCAGTCCCTTTTTCGCGGATAAAAAGCGAAAGTCCGCGTCCGCCCGAGACACCTTCTTCGCTTCCGGCAAGAACAAGCATGATGCCGGCGTCTCCGTTGGTCACAAAATGCTTCGTGCCGGTAAGATACCAGACACCGTTTTCTTCCCGCGCAACCGTTGAAACTGCCTGAAGGTCGCTGCCCGCCCCGGCTTCCGAAAGTGCCATCGCGCACGAAAGTTTTCCTGATGCTATCCCGGGAAGGATACGCTCCTTCTGTTCTTCGGTTCCATATAAATATATAAGGTTGCCGGCTTCGGCGAGCGAAACAAGCGTCATAAGCGAGGCATCGGCGCGCGAAATCATCTCGACCGCCGCGGCATCGAAAAGTTTGGGCAGCGATTTTCCTCCGTAAATTTCAGGCAGTACGGCCCCGATATAGCCGCAGTTTTTAAGATTTTCGATGTTTTCAAGAGTTTCCGGCGGCAGAACGACGCTGTTTCCTTCGAGTTTTACTCCGGCCATGTCTACTTTCGTTGCGTTCGGAGCGATCTTTTCGCCGCAGATCTTCCCGATATTGTCAAGAAAAACTGAATATTTTTCCGTGCCGGCCGAAAAAAGCCCGATAGAATCCTTGATCCTGTCAGTGAAGAAATTTGCCATGGCTTGTCTCACGGTCTGAGTTCGATCAATGTTATTTCGGGAGTTGCGCCGAATCTCACCGGCGGTCCCCACGAACCGGTTCCCCGGCTGACATAAAGTTTTGCTCCGCCTTCAAGTTCATAAAGTCCCGCCAGATATCTGTTGAAAATTTTTACAAAAAGCGTGAACGGGAAAATCTGCCCGCCGTGGGTATGCCCAGAAAGCATGAGGTCGAAGTGCGACGAATCGCCATCCTCAAGTTCCGGCCTGTGTTTGAGATAAATATTGAAGTTTCCGCTTTGGAACTGGTTCAGGACCTTGGAATCCTCGTGGTAATAGACATTTGTGTCCTCAGCGCTTCTGTCCATGACGCCGCCGAGAACAATGTTGCGCCCGATGTTTTCGACCCTTCCGTCCATGAACTCGAAACCGTTTTTCTCAATAAAATCAATGCAGTCGAAGTATCCTGTGATGAACTCGTGGTTTCCGCTTATCGCGTATTTTCCCATCGGAGCCTCGATCTTGTTCATAATTTTGGCGATTTTATCCGGATCAGCGATCCCTTTGTCCATGTAGTCGCCGGTAAAAAGAACCAGATCGGGCTTCAGATCATTTATCATCGGCACGATTTTTTCAGCGAAACGCTCATCGATGACGCGGCTGAAATGAATGTCGGAAATCTGGACGACACGGGTGTATTCCGCGATTTTCGGATTCCTTACTTCAATATTTTTTACAACAACGTTTTGAGCCATGAACCATCCGGCGGCAACACTTCCGAAAGCAATAAGGAAAAGAACCGCAAGAATGAGCTTTCTTTTGGCTGGCGAGAGCGTTTTTGCATAAAAATTCCCGAAAAAACGGCGCGCAAACACCAGAATTTCGCAGCAAATCCCGTATGCGACAAAGACAAAAAGAAAAGTGAAGTAGAAATAAATCACAAGCGAAACAATCTCCGCCGCCTTTGTGTTGAGGAAAGTCCGCTCTTTAAAAAGCGCGAAACCTGCCAGATTGAAAACATACAATAAATTCAGCAGTTTTTTGAACTGTTTCAGCCTGGGAAACGCGCTCGTCAAAGAAAAAATCAAATATTTCGTCATCAGAATCGCGACAATCAGTACGACCGCCGCGAAAGTGAGCATCTGAACCAAAGTCATCATTCCTCCTGTTTTGTAGAGACGCCATATTATGACGTCTCTACCGATGAACCGTGATTTCATGAGACGTGTCAGGTCACGTCTCTACCAGTCACACCGCCTTAACGGACGCAGCGGACATATATCGTGGCATTTGTTTTTGTGTTGCCGTAGTTCAATCGACCATTGAAAAAATCTACATTCCAAGCTTGGTTTGCGCTGTATCTATAAGTGGTTGATGACCAGTAGTTATCTATTGTTCGATTCGGGAAATCCGTATAAGGACCTTCTGAATCAAAATTGAAAATGGATATCAGCTCATCCTTGTTCGGCAGCCTCCAGTCGGTATAGCCCGCATAAGTCAGATCTTCACAGTATCTAAGTGCCGACTGCCAATCTTTGCCGTAAACTTGACCATACTGCCAGATGAGCCCAGTAACATGATCTGTAACAATCTTGTCACCATTTACTGTCTCTGTTGTGAAAGATGATGCATCAGGCAGAGGTTCGCCTCGGACACAGCGGACATAGAACTTACTTGAATTCAATGAATTGCCAAACTCTCCGTAATTTATATTTACTACCCATGCACTTCCTGAAGAAAGGTTCTTCTTTGATGTCCAATAGTATGGAACAGGATCCACCGTTCCGTAAGGTCCGGGGAAATAGGTCGTGCTCGTTGAAGGGTTGACAGTACTACTGTAAATGGTGGAAAGCATTTCTTTCGGTTTTGGCACTCTCCAGTCTGTATATCCGCCGTAGTTAAGGTTTGCGCAGTAGGTAACAGCCTGATTGAACGTGTATGACGTATATGTTGTTGTGCCGTCCGATGTCGTGCTTGGAAGAGTTTTCTGCCACATAAGTCCAGTGTTCAAATCTTCAACGACCTGATTTCCTGAAATAGTTTTGCTGTTAAAGCTTTTCGCGGTGCATAGTCTATACTGCGCATCCTGACCGTAGAAATCAGCACTCGACGAACTCGGGCATGTCATTGAAGCCGAAGCATTGTAACAAGTTGTCTGTGAAGTACAGATATTGCCGTAAACGTTTTTAGGTCTGCATCTTGAACCGTCCCAGAAGTAGCCTTCGACACAACCGCATTTGACAAGTATTCCTGAGGATACCGGAGTACATGTTCCGTCTGAACCTTCAATTGAACTACAGATATTGTTTGTTGCGCACAAATCTTCTATACATGAAGAAGTACCCGGGTTCCAGACATACCCCTCTTCGCAACCGCATCTATAGGTGCTTGCCGTCAAAGGAGTACATGAACCGTCAGAGTGGCTGACGCTTTCGCACGGCTTATTCAAAACACATCTGTTGGCAATACAGTTTTTACCGTAAAGGAACTGCTCTTCCCCGCACAGATCGGAACGAACGCAGATATAGTAGTAAATGGTATTCCCTTTATCTTTGTTTTGAACTCTTCTTTCACCTGTTAAGAAATTTACAGTTAAAGCCATCACCGCTGAAGTATTGGTGGAAGACCAGAATTCAACTCCTGACGAAATTCCAGGGAGATATGAAAACTCTCTGCCGGATGTTTTACTATAATTCAGCAGTGAAGAAAGCTCGTTGATGTTGGGAAGTCTCCAGTCTGTATATCCGCCGGTTGTAGAGTTCTCACACTGTTCAAAAGCGTCTTTCCAGTTGACTCTGCTGTCGCCGGGAGTGCTCCAGTAAAGCCCCGTATCGGTGTCTTTAACGACTCCAGTGGTGTCACTGCTGAAAGATTCAGATGTAGGTTCAGTCAGTTCCGTTCCACGGACACAGCGGACATAATATTTATAACTTGTGTTCGTTGCATAACTTGTAGGCCAATATTTAATTGAAGTTTGATATACATACCATAACTTGTCAGCAGTTTCATTTTTATTATCTACCCACCAATAAGAATAGGTTGTGTTAGAAAAATAATTAGGATCGGCACTGTTGCGTCTGCCGAGATCCAATATGGTATCAAATTCTTTGATCGTAGGCATTCTCCAGTCTGAATAACCGCCGTAATTCAGGTTGTTGCAATAATTGTAGGCATCGCTCCAGGTAGCTGCCACGGTTCTTATCGATTTCTGCCATCCTAGCCCTGTATTTTTGTCATTTATTACCGGCTGTTCTGTCGTTCCCGCAACAGTGAAACTCTTCGGTGCACAGAAGCCCTTTTCTGCATACTGAGCATCCTGACCGTAAAAAGCTTCTCCCTCAGAAGGACAGTCGATCTCGGATCCGTATCCATAACATCTGGAGGCTCCGGTGCAGAAATTCGTCGGTTTATTGGATCTGCAGCCTGTTTTGCCGTGCCAGTAGAAACCGTTGCTGCATACACAAGCGTAAGAAAGCGGGAATGAATCCGGTTGCGTGTTACAAGTACCTGATGAAAAAGTTGTAATAGTTGAACGGCACTGGTTTGAACTGCATGGATTCGTTACACACTGACCGTCTAAATAGTAATAACCGTCATCGCAGGTATATCTGCACTTGTTTTCGCTTCCGGTGATACTGTATTCAGGTGTAAGTCCCGGTGTCCAGTCATTACCGTCCCAAGTCTGTGTGATGTAGGGAGCATAGTTCCAAAGCGCATTGTCAGGAAGAGCATCTTCGTCGCAGTCGACAACTCTTGTTTCGGCTACGCAGTCGCCGTCGTCGCCTTCATCACCTTCCTCTGCACTCCAGATATAATGTTCCTTGCATTGGAAACGGCAGTAAGCTGAATCAGCTTCGGTGCTGTATGTTCCGACAGTGCTCGGCTCGAAACTGTTGATAGTGCTGTTCCAAGTCTGCGATATTTTTGTAAATCCGCCGGTCCATTCTGCATTTTCCGGAAGTCCTTCACATGCCTGGTCTGTTTTAGTATTCGGAACGCATGCATTGTTTTCCCATTTGAATTTGTTGCCTTCATCAATACATGTGAAGCGGCACTGACCGGCAAGATACGAGCCGTGAGTTCCTGAAAGCAGTGGAAGCCATTCCTCACCGCTCCATTCCTGAGTTATACTGAATGAAGTTCCTGTTGCGGAAGAACTCGTTCTCCATACTGCATTTGCAGGAAGTCCTTCGCACTCTCTTTGTCTTGTCGCAGCAACGCACTCTGAACCGTTCCATCTGTAATTTTCTTGGCATTTGTAGCAGCAGTAAGCTGTCGTAGCCTCGGTGCCGTACTGCGGAGTGAGAGTCGGAACAAATCCAGAAACGCTTTCATCCCAGTGCTGTTCTATGCTTGAAGCGGTGTTCCACTGCGCATTTGAAGGAAGTGTTCCGCAAGGTGAAATCCTTGTTTCAGCTTCACATGTCGCACCGTTCCAATTGTAGTGGCTGTTGCATTTGAAGCGGCACTGGTTATCGACAGCACTGTTGCTGAAACTGCCCGTCGTTGTCGGAAGCCACTCCGTTCCGTTCCATGTCTGGTTGATATTTGCGTTCCACCATGAAGCGTTTCCAGGAAGCGAGTTGTTGTCACATGCGACATTGGAGTTTTTGTGACCTTTGCATGTGCTGGTCGTCGTATCCCAGTCGAATTTCGTTCCTTCATCAATGCACTTGAAGTAGCATTTATCAGTTGCGCTGCCGGTCGTGTGGATTCCTGTCGTCTCGGGAGTCCATGCCGTGCCGTTCCATTCCTGAACGACAGTAGAACTGTTCCAGACTGCGTTTGCAGGAAGTCCCGTGCATGCAACAGTCTGTTTCTTTGCAACACATGCCGAATTTTTCCATTCGTAGTTCTCTTTGCAGGTGTAGCGGCATTCCGTTTCGCTCGAAACATCGTTGTGAACAAGATTTACCGCAGGTGTCCAGGTGGAGCCGTTCCATGTCTGCTTGATCTGCGAAACGGTGTTCCATGCTGCGTTTGCAGGAAGTGTTCCGCAACTTACTATCTGAGTTCTCGCTATGCAGTCAGAACCGTTCCACTCATAGTTTGCCGGACATTTGAAGCGGCATTCGTCAGCAGCAGGATTCTCGTTGTAGGTTGCCGCAAGACCGGGAAGCCAAGCCGAGCCGCTCCATGTCTGAGAAATCTTTGAAACCGTGTTCCAGACTGCACTTCCCGGTTTTCCGGTGCAGTTCTGGTTCGTTATCGTTCTGCCGATGCAGGTCGATGTGCCGGAATCCCAGATGTAATGATCGGTTTCGCACTCGAAGCTGCATCCGTCAGTTGATACCGACTTGTGGTGGCCGGTAGCTGCCGGTGTCCAGCCGAGGCTGTCGCTCCAGCTCTGCGTTACGGTCGAATTGATCCACTGAGCGTTCGAAGGAAGTCCGATGCAGGTTGCAGTCTGAGTTCCTGCGAGACATTTTCCTGTTCCGTTGTCGTAGTTATAGTTGTCATTGCACTTGAAGTGGCACTCGGTTGCCGTTTCGTTGCCGAAAGTTCCGACATTCGACGGAGACCAGCTTCCGTTCGTGAATGTCTGCGTTATGCTGGAGACCAGGTTCCTACTTCACTCGGGAACCACTCCGAGCCGTTCCAGGTCTGCGTTATGCTTGAATAACCGCCGGTCCACTCCGAATTGTCGGTCGTGGTGACACAGCTTGCAGTCTGAGTCTTTGCAACGCAGGATGTGTCGTTCCACTCATAGTTGGTGTCACAGGTGAAGTAGCACTTGTTCTCTTCCGCGTCGGTGCTGTGAGATCCCGTTGCCGAAGGTGCCCAGCCGCCGTTTGTCCAGGTCTGCGTGATCGCCGCTGATTCGTTCCACCAGTGTGCGTTTGCCGGAAGTCCGATGCATGCAGCCGGCTGTCTCTCAGGATCGCAGAGATTGTTTTCCGCATCCCAGTTGTAGTGTTCCTTGCAGATGAAGCGGCACTCTTCTTCACTTGCCTCTTCGTTGTATTCCGATTCTGACGAAGGTTCCCACTTCTCGCCGTCCCATGTCTGAGAGATCTTGGAAACTACGTTCCAGTCGGAGTAAGGTTTCTTTTCGGAGCACTGAGTCATTCTGGAAACCGGAAGACATTTTTCCTCGTCCGCATCCCATTTGTAGTTTGTTGCGCAGACGAAGCGGCATTCCGTCGTGCTCGGGATCTTGTTGAAAGTTCCGACATTGCTCGGATACCAGTTTTCGCCGTTGTAGCTCTGGCTGATACCGAAAACGGTGTTCCAGACTGCGTTTTCGGGCAGACCATCGCATGCGATATATCTTGTCGTGTCAAGAAGGCAGTTAGCGTGGTTCCAGTTGAAGCCCGACTTGCAGCCGCAGGTAAAGTCGTATCCGTTTGCTGTGCAGAGTCCGGTTGAATTCGGCATCTCTTTGCACGGGTTAAAGCCGCATGCGTCGGGGCATTCGTCTCCGAAGCAGGGCTCGTCGTTCCTTACGCAGATGACATATTTCGTGTCAGCTTTGTCTGCAGAAGCTATGCTTCCGTCTGCAAAATCGACTGTCCATGCCTTTGCAGCAGAGGAGACATCGGATGTCGAAGTCCAGAAGCCTTTCGCCGCCATTGCCGGGAAGTCACTGAGTGCGCCGTTTGTCTTTTCGTAGTTTACAAGGGATGCAAGCTCGTTTCTGTTCGGAAGCCTCCAGTCGAATTTATCGGCACTCGAAACATTGAAACAGTATTCAAGAGCCTCTTTCCACGTGCTTGACGATACAGGCTGCTTCTGCCACATTAAGCCGCTTTCACTGTCTTTTACAGTCTCGTTTTCATCGGTGAAGCGTCTGCCTGACGGAGTGTAGTTGCTCTGATATCTGATGCATACAACGCCTGCGTTTTCAGCTTTCGAAACGCTTGTCAGCGCGCCGTTTTCATCAGCTTTCCATGCGTTGTCTCCATTTTTTGCGTCCTCTGCAGCCCAGAAACTGTATTCCGGAGTCGTGAAAACATCGCCGAGAGCAGGACTTGCCGTTCCTGAATCTATAATCGTGAGAAGTTCAGCCGGGCTCGGGATTCTCCACTGCGCCGCGGTGTGGTCGCTGCCGTTGTCGTTGAGTCTCGAGCAGTATTCGTTTGCACTGTCCCAGCTCATTGCATCACTTGCAGAAGCCTGCCACTCGTAGTGAGTGTAAGCATCTCTGACAACGGCATTTTCGCCGCTTCCTTCCTTAGCAAGAGTGTGCTCCATGCAGAAACCGGTCGCCGCATACTGTGCGTCCTGGCCGAAAAGAGCTTCTCCGTAAGCCGGACATTCGGCATCGCTTTCTGTATCGAAGCAGCCGTTTGCCCCCGTGCAGACAAGTGCGAGCGAAAGCGGATAGAGTACGCAGCTGCTGGAAGCGCTGTCCCATACCGAGCCTTTTTTGCAGGAATAGGTGCACTCTTCCAATGTAAGACCGTATTTTGCCGCTTTTGCAGCAGGAGCCCAGTCTGCTCCGTCATAAGTCTGCGCAAATGTACCCTCGCCGTCATTCCACTGCGCGTTTGCAGGAAGCGTTCCGCAGCTTTCAGTTGTTCTTGTGCAGTATCCTGCCGTGATATAACCAGAGCAGTCGTCGTTTTTACACGGTGCCGTTCCTCTTGAATTGCCGAAACCTGCTATTTCAGCACACGCCTTTGAGCCGCCGTCGCAGCCTTCGCCTTCGTCAAGGATTCCGTCTCCGCAAAGCGCCGCCTTGCCGCATTCACTCTTGTTGAACGTGCATGTATCCGGGTTGCAGGCCGCCTCTTTTTCAGGATAAGTCGAAGCAGGATAGATCGTGCCGCAGAGAACAGTGAGAGCCGTTCCTTCAACAGAAGGTTCGCACTCTTCCGCAGAATCGACTATGCCGTTTCCGCATGCATTCTTTGCGACGACCTTGATTTCCTTTTCGTTGTCACCCGGATAAAGCGTTATCGCTTCAAGATAGTTGTACATATCCTCGCCTACCGCAAGAAGCGTGTATCTGCCCGAAGGAATCTCGATATTCAGTGTTTCGTAAGTGTTCGTACCGGTATCGAATTTCGCGGTTTCGTTCGCAACGAGATCCATGTCGTCGTTGTAGATCTGGATGTAGACCTTTGACGGATGCTTTGCCGTGTCGATTTTTACTGAAAGTTCAAGGTTTGCATCAGCAGTGCTCGTAAGCTCTTCGTCAAGCCTGATCTCAACGCTGAACGTAGCGCCTTCAGGAACATTGACACTGACATTTTTCGCATAGTAGCCGTCAGCAAATGCGTCAACAGTGTAAGCCGCAGGTGCAAGATCGGTGATGCTGACGACACCGTCAACAGGATAGTAAACCTTGTTGCCCGGATTCAGGATTATCGCCGGATTTGCGTTTGCGGCGATCGCGTGGCCTGTAGAATCGTTGAGATAAACCTGGATATTTGCAGGAACAGGCTTCGAGTTGACGCCAGCGCTGTCGTCGTTGACAAAGAAATCGTAGGTTTTCTGTGTCGAATAGGTTTTGTTCGCGATTTTCGAAGTAGCGACAATCGTCATTTTGCCTGTGATGTTGCCGAGAGAATCGACATCCTCGCTTCCGAGCAGGGTCTTAAGGGCTGTTTCGCCGTTATTGAGCGTGCCTGGAGTGAGAACTATCGATTTTTCCTTCAGACTGACCGGCACAACAGGTCTGTAGTAAGTTCTCGTATTTTCCTGAACTTTCTCGAACTCATATCCTTCAATGCTGACGAGAACTTTTTCGACATTTGCGCTTTCGGATGCGACTTTAAGTGATATTTTGTCGGTAAGCGCGCTCAGCTTCGTGAGGTAAGGTCTTGTTACCATTTCATTGCCGTCAAGAACTGAAACCGTGTGGGCAGATGCGTCGAAAGTATCTACTATGCTGACTGCGTTAGCGTTTCTGTTGATGCCGTCGAAAACGAGGTATATCGTATGAAGCATGATGTTATAAAACTCTGTCATGTCGCTGCCGTTATAGAACATCGTTCCGGCATATCTGAGTGCGAGATAGAATGTTCTGAAGAGGTTGAGTTTCTCTTCTTCGCCAAGTCTGCTGTTAAAAGGCATGAAGTATTTCGTAAATATAGCGTTCGCCTCGGCGACAGAAACTTCCGTTCCGCCCAAAGTTACGTGTCCGGCCTCGTTCAAAGTGTAGACCTTGCTGCAGTTAGAAGCCTGGATCTCCGGGTTGAACCATGCGCAGACAAGCTGATCGGGAGTGAGAATCGTCGTGACGCCGCTGAAATCCGGCCCTTTTGATGAAGTCGTGATGTAGTTCGCGAAAATCATCATCTCTTTCTTCGTCGCAATGTATTTGTCACTTGCGCCGGAATTGCCTATGATCGCAGCTTTGGCCTGAGCCGTGTAGTCTTCAGGAGTTACGCCGCTGTAGGTCAGAGGAACCATGGAGGAATCAAAAAGTTCCGAAACTCCCGCGCTTCTGTTGTAGGAAGTCGTCGCCGTGTAGAGAGACGCGATCGCGCTACGCAATTCAAGACCGTTTCGAACCGCGACATAAGCCGACGAACCCGCGTTTTCCTGCTTTAAAAGAAGACGGCCGTAGAATTCCGTAGCAAAGAAAATATTTTCGATCAGGTTGAGGTTGCGCTGGAAGCCGACCGGCCTGTTGACAAGCTCGTAAAGGTCGTTTCCGAGGTCCGCGAAATGCTCGCAGTCAAGGTATGAAAGAAGATCAGTCTTCTCTTCGCCGTCAGGCTTGTTCTGATCGACTGCCTTAACAATGAGTTCTATCGGCGAAGTCAGGTGAAGGAATGAGCCCATGTCGCACCATCTTGCAACCAGCATATCAAGAGAAACCGGAAGCGATGCCGCTTCGACCGTGAATGTCGAATAGTGGCCGGTCTGCGAAATCATCGCACTCGAACTTGTTCCCATCATTATCGGGTCACCTGCTGCATTTGCCATGATCGGATCGCCTGCAGCACTCGTCATTATCGGGTCTCCTGCAGCTGCCGACATGATCGGGTCTCCTGCAGCTGCCGACATGATCGGGTCTCCTGCAGCACTCGTCATTATCGGATCGCCCGCAGCGCTCGTCATTATCGGATCCCCTGCTGCTGCCGACATGATCGGGTCTCCAGCGGCTGTTGTCATAATCGGATCGCCTGCAGCAGCCATCATTATCGGATCGCCTGCAGCCGAATTTAGGACATCGATTGAACCGTCTGCATTCGTTCTCGTTGCCGAGAGCATGATCGGGGCGCCGCCGAAAACTGTGCCGAGTTCGTGGACGAAATACATCGT
>CACZFE010000010.1 GCA_902780365.1 uncultured Spirochaetales bacterium | reverse complement strand
TGGTCTTCATCTTCTTATGAGTATACATTTCTATGTCATATTCGGGAACTGCTTCGGAGGCTGAGAGCATTCTGAATCACGGTGTCAACGCATTTTTCAGTTTCGGAAACGCTCTTCTCAACGGGCATAAAAAGGCAATAGAAACGGTGAAATTCCTGCCGGAAGAAAGGATCCTGACAGAAACGGACGCTCCTTATCAGCCGAAAAAATGGGAGAATTTTTCAAAACCGCAGGATATTCTGCTGATCCAGGCAAAGATAAAGGAAATCAAACTTTGAGGTTGAACATGAGAAAAATGGCAAATAATTCCGAATTGTTACCGTTCCTGATAATTTTTGCCGTCTCATTTCTGGTGCGGATTTACGCTTCAACGACGAGCATCGCACAGATTTTTCCGGATGAAATTTTTCAGACACTTGAACCCGCACACAAACTTGTTTTCGGGCACGGATTCACCTACTGGGAATTTAAAGTCGGTGCAAGAAGCTGGTTTCTGCCGGGAATTATTGCCGGAATTTATAAACTTCTGGATCTCTGCGGTGTTAAAGATCCGCTTTACCTGAACATCGGAATTAAAATTTTCTTCAGTATTTTCAACAGTCTTGCTGTTTCAGTCACTTATCTTCTTTTCCGGAGGCACGGGCTTGACAAAAAAGAAGCGTTTCTTTTCTCTCTTCCGCTGACCGTAAGCTATCTCTTATCCTATATTTCTGTCAGAACAATTTCCGAATCGGCTGCGCTGCCGTTTATGGTTTTTGCCGTTTATTTTGCATCAAATTACATTGAAAAAGAGACAAAAAAAGATCTGTTTTTCATGATTCTGACTGCCGGCATCGCCTACATGATCCGTTTTCAGACCTGCATTTTTGCTTTTGGTCTGGCGATCGCCTTGTTTTTGACTGCAAAAAAACGGTTTAAGGCAGCATTGATTTTCGGTTCCGGATACATCGGCATGATGCTCATGCAGGGAGTTCTGGATATTTTCACATGGGGAAAATTCGCACAGTCCCTCCTTACCTATCTTGATTACAATATTATCCGCAAAGTGAGCGACAATTTCAGCGTTTCGCCATGGTATTTTTTCCTTGAAGAATTTGCCGAAACTTTTCACCCTGTAACTTGTATATCTGCAATTTTATTGATGATTTGTACTGTTTGTAAATTCGGGAAAAACAAAAGTCTGTTTCTCTTCTTTTTCCCTTTTCTTTTCTTTTTTGCAACTCATTCGGCGATTGCCCACAAACAGCCCCGGTTCGTTTTTGCCTGCTGTTTTGCAGTTTTGGCTCTTTCGGCGGAATCATTTGCGTTTTTGTGCGGAAAATATGCAAAAAAGAGAGAAAACGCGGCACTTTTTCTTTCAATTCTGCTGCTTTTCTCGCTTGACGCCTTCCCGCACATTAAATACGCGCCGCTCTGGAATCATTCGGTTACTTCTGTCGACAACTTTTACGGTCACGACAAAGGAAAGGAAAAAATATTCGGCAGAGTCCTCGAAACCGAGGCCGAACTCGGCAGGATCCAGGATTTGAAACGCGCTTATCTTTTCGGAATCCCCCAGATCTGGAGCGGCGGATATGCCTATTTTCACAAAAATGCACCGATTTCTTTTGCCTCAAAACCTGAAGATGTGAAAAAAATGATGCGCAAAGCGGTCGATTCAAGGCGGTCAGGCACTTACTGCGCCTTCAGAAACGGTATCGATATTCCGGAAGAATATATGAAAAACCTCGATAAAATCAGTGACAACGGCGATTTTACGATTTACCGTCTTCGTATCACGGATTAGGAGAAAAAATGTATCTGCTGACTTTGGCTTTTTGCGGTAAAAACTATCACGGCTGGCAGTCGCAGGAAAACGCAGTGACGGTCCAGAGAGTTCTGAAAGACGTCGTTTCTGAGATTTTCAGAGCTGAAACCCCTTTCCCGTCTGGGTGCAGCAGGACCGATGCAGGTGTCCATGCTCTTGAATTTGTCGCGACTGTGCCGGAACTCAGGAATATTCCGCCAGAAAACTTTCAGAAAGGGCTGAACTCATTTCTGCCAAGCGACATCAGAGTCACCAAAGTCGAAATTGTCGAAGGAATGCATGACGGAAGAGAGTTCGTAGCAGGAAAGCACTACCGCTACATGATCTGCACGAAACCGGCCGCTTCTCCTTTTGCAGCAGACTATTCGTGGCACAGCGGCTATGCACTCGATATCCCGAAAATGAAAGAAGCGATAAAACATTTTGTCGGGATCCACGATTTTGCCTCGTTCATGTCGGCCGGAAGCGATGTCAAAACGACTGTCAGAACGATACATCAAGCGAAAATCACCGAATTTGACGGTTATTTAGCGCTCGATTTTTCAGGCGACGGCTTTTTGAAGCACCAGATCCGTATAATGGCCGGAACTTTGGTCGGAGTAGGGCGTGGGAGGATCGCGCCGGACGAAATCCCGCACCTTATCGAAGCCAAAAACCGCAATCTCGTGCCGCACACACTGCCGGGAAGCGGACTTTTTCTCTATAAACTCTTCAGAACACCCGAAGAAATGCTCTCATACGAATTTCCCGAAACCTTTGAAGGAATGGTGTGGTAGCGGGTTTTATTCCCACTCGATCGTAGCCGGCGGTTTCGAACTGATGTCCATGACGACGCGGTTGATCCTTTTGACTTCGTTGATTATGCGGGAACTTACTTTTTTGAGGAATTTCGGGTCGAACTCGAACCAGTCGGCCGTCATGAAGTCGTCCGTTTTGACAGCGCGGAGCGCTACGACGTATTCGTAAGTGCGGCAGTCGCCCATGACTCCGACGGTTTTGACTGGAAGGAGAACGACGAATGCCTGCGAGATCTCGTCGTAAAGGCCGGCGTTTCTGATCTCCTCAATGAAAATATGGTCTGCTTCTTTGAGGATATCGCATTTTTCGCCCGTAACTTCGCCCAAAATCCTGACTGCAAGGCCCGGTCCGGGGAAGGGATGTCGTTTGATGAGTTTTTCGGGAAGGCCGAGTTTGAGCCCGAGTTCGCGAACTTCGTCTTTGAAGAGGTCACGCAGCGGTTCCACGAGTTTCAGCTTCATATTTTCGGGAAGGCCGCCGACATTGTGGTGGCTTTTTATCGTGGTGGAAGCACCTTTTTTGTTGACGGAACTTTCGATCACGTCGGGATAGATCGTTCCCTGCGCCAGGAAATCGGCGTCTTTGATTTTATTCGCCTCGCGCTCGAAAACTTCGATGAAAGTGTTGCCGATGATCTTTCTCTTCTTTTCGGGTTCGGTAACGCCTGCCAGTTTGGTAAGGAATTCGTCGCGGGCATCAACGACGATGAGGTTGAGCATATCCTTGAAGTTCGCTTCGACCTCTTCGCGCTCGTTTTTGCGGAGTAAACCGTTGTCAACGAATATCGCTGTGAGATTTTTGCCGATTGCGCGTGCCAGAAGCGCTGCGGTGACGGACGAATCGACTCCGCCCGAAAGTCCGAGGACCACTTTTTTGTCCCGGATCGTATTTTTGAGGTTTTCGGTCGCGATTTTGATGTAGTTTTCCATCTTCCACTCAGCTTTCGCGCCGCACACTTCAAAGAGGAAGTTCGAAAGCATCTTTCTTCCTTCAAGAGAGTGGTTCACTTCGGGATGGAACTGGACTGCGTAGATTTTTTTCTCATCGTTTCCTATCGCGGCGAACGGGATCGTGTCGGTCTTCGCGATCGGATAAAATCCCTGCGGGATCTCCGAAACATAGTCGCTGTGGCTCATCCAGACCTGTGTTTTGAGCGAAATTCCCTTGAAAAACGGCGAATCCGGAGCGAGGTTTTCGATGTAAGCACGGCCGTATTCGCGGCTTTTTCCGCTGCTGAGCTTTCCGCCGAGGCGCGTTGACGTGAGCTGCATTCCGTAGCAGATCCCGAGAATTGGGATCCCGAGTTCAAAAATTTTCGGATCGACATCGGGCGCCCCTTCATCGTTGACAGAAGAGGGACCGCCTGAGAAAATTATTCCGACAGGTGAGAAATCCCTAATAAAATCAAGCGAAACATCGAACGGTTTAAGCTCGCAGTAAACGTTCATCTCTCTTATTCTTCTTGCGATGAGCTGGTTATACTGTGAACCGAAATCCAAAATAAGAATTTTATCCATGAAAACCTCCGTAAAACCTCACCCCCTGGTTCCCCTCTCTGACCTCATCCCCATCCCTTCTCCAGTGTGGCGAAGGGAGAAAATTCAGGCGAGGGGATGTAGAGACGTCATATTATGGCATCTAAGAACTGTGTTATTTGCTGAGTTCTTTCAGCAGCTCGACGCAGAAAGTCCATACTTTTCCGACAGTTGCGATCTCAAGTCTTTCATCGGGAGTGTGCGGGTTTTTGATTGTCGGGCCGAACGAAACCATGTCCATTCCTTCGTTCTTCGAGCCGATGATCCCGCATTCAAGTCCTGCGTGGATGATTTCGACTTTTGGTTCGTTGCCGAAGAGTTTTTTGTAGATTTCAACACATTTTTTGTTGAGTTCGCTCTCAAGATTCGGTTCCCAGCTCGGATAACCGTCGCTTGTCGCCGTCTTTGCACCAGCCGCAACTGCGATCGACTCGATCTTTCTTGAGATCCAGTCGAGTCTGCTTTCGACCGAGCTTCTCTGGCTTGAAAGTATCGAAACCAGTTTTTTATCAGAAATCAGTCCTCTTGCTTCGCTCATTTTGATCGTTGCGAAGTTGTTGGAAGTTTCGGGAAGACCTTCGATATCCTTGCTCATAGCTGCGACTCCGTGAGGCATTGCCATCATTATGCCGATGAGCTTTTTAGTATCTTCAGGATTGATTTCGTTGCGGTAAATGTTGGCAGCCGGTATTATGTCGATTTTCATTCCGGGTTCAGCGTAGCCGATTTCGCCGATTATTTTTTCTCTAAGAGCTCCCAGAACAGCTGCGACATCCTTGTCTGTCGAGATGATAGCCTTGGTTTCACGCGGGATCGCATTGTGTGCGCTGCCGCCTTCGATGTGGATAAGTTTTGTCGCTGCGTTTCTTGCCGCTTCGTCAAGAAGTCTTGCAACTATGATGTTGGAGTTTCCTCTCGGAAGGTTGATGTCAACGCCGCTGTGACCGCCGGAAAGTCCCCATACTCTGATTTCATAAACTTTGTCGTCTGCCGGAACAGCCATTGAAGAGCATTCCAGTTCGATTTTGGTGTCTCTTCCGCCTGCGCAGCCGATCGTGAAAACACCTTCGTCTTCGGTGTCGATGTTGAGGAGGATCTTGCCTGTGAGCCAGCCCGGTTTAAGGGTGTTTGCGCCGGTGAGACCGGTCTCTTCGTCGATCGTGAAGAGGAGTTCGAGCGGCGGATGGACAACTTCTTTATCCGTTGCAAGAAGCATTCCCATCGCAAGAGCGATGCCGTCGTCAGCGCCGAGTGTCGTTCCGTCAGCTTTCAGCCATTCGCCGTCAACGATGCATTTGATCGGATCTTTGCTGAAATTGTGGCTGCTGCCCGCAACTTTCTCGCAGACCATATCCATGTGACCCTGAATTACGACCGTCGGTTTGTTTTCATAACCCGGAGTTGCCGGAGCCTTGATCAAAACGTTCATCGATTCGTCTCTTTCAGCCGTAAGTCCGTTCTTTTCAGCCCATTCAACAAGCCATGCGCTGATTTTTTCCTCGTGTTTGCTCTGACGCGGAACTTTGTTGATTTCTTCAAACAAATCAAGAACTGCCTGGATTTTCTTGTCCATTTTTCCCTCCAAAAAAGATTGTTAAATACCGAAAACGGCAAATTATAGTTATCTCGAAAAAAAAATCCTGTTTTTTGGCAAAAATTGTGAGATTAGGCATTTTTTTAAGGTTAAAATCCGTTTTTATTAAAACTCGACATTTTTACCCTTGTTAATTTTTCAATATCCGGTATAATGCAACCCTGATTATTACATATAATGTGTTTCCGGAGGCTCCGAAAGATGAAAAGGTTTTTGAATTTATCGGTTGTTTTATTGGTTTTTCTGGTTTTCTCCTGCTCTTCTTCAAAGTCTGAAAACGATTCAGATATCCTTCCTGATTCGGATGCGGATGTGCAAGATTCCGAAACAGTTGATGATGATTCCGACTCGCAAACTTATGAAATTGTTGATGATTCGGATGAGGTGCCGGATGAAAACTCAGATTCCGACACGGAAGAAACCGTTCCTGACGATGCAGAACCAAGCGAACCCGCCGAAGAAATTTTTGAAGAAACCGAGCCGATCAACGGCTATGCACGCTGTTATGACAAAATTCCAGCAGGAGATTATGATGGTTTATTTGCCGATCCTAGGATTGAATCTCAAATAAAGCAAAGTCTTGGATATGATGAAGATTATGAGCTTGCCGAAGAAGATTTGGAAAAAGTCAAAGAAATAACTTTGTCTGTTAAAGACATCCGCGGTGTCGAAAAACTTGTAAACCTTAAATCTGTTAAGATTTCAACTGGAAAAATCTATGATTACACTCCACTTTCCGAATTGAAAAAATTAAAAAAGGTCGTAATTAATGCCTCAAGCATGACCTGTCTCGACGGCTCATTTTCGCTGCTAACTAATCTTGAAACTCTTGAAATCAGAGAAACAAAGTTGAAGGATGTCTCTCCTGTGGAGCAGCTTGTAAATCTTACAAGTTTGGATTTGCTGGAAAACCAAATAAAATTTTTACCTGAAAATATCAGCAACCTGCAACAATTGGAATTTTTAGCTTTCTCGCACAATAATGTTCAGGATATAAATCCGCTTAAATCACTTACAAATTTAAAAAAATTATTTTTCCATTACAACTATGTCGAAGATATTTCCCCAGTAAAAGATTTAGTGAATTTGACTAGTCTCGGAGGCAGTTTCAACAAAATAAAAGACCTTTCTCCTGTCACAAATTTGGTAAACTTAACTTTTTACTTAGAGTTTCACCAAAACCAGATCAAAGAAATTCCGAAAGATATAATAAATCTGAAAAAATTACAGGAACTTGATTTGACATATAACGAAATCAGCAACTTGCCTGAATTGAAAGGACTGGATTCTATTGTCACGGTGAGACTTTCTTACAATGACCTGAAGAATGATGATTTTATTAAACTTAATGAACTTGAAACTGTAAGATTTTTGGATGTTGCTTTTAATAAAATCACAAATGTTCCAGTTATGAAAAATTTAAAATCACTTAAGGAACTGTATTTAAACTACAATAGCATAACAGATTTATCAGGTTTTGCAGACAACGAGTCGTTCCCTGCTCTTAAAAGTGTCTATTTAGGCTCAAATAAAATAAGTGATGCTGAAGCATTGAGAGAAAGGAAAGGCTTGAACAGATTGTCAATAGGTAAAAACTGCATTCAAGACCTGTCACCGCTTGAGGAATTGAATGAAAGAGGAACCTATGTCTCCGGCATGAATGACCAGTTGGAAAACTGCGAGGATACAACAACTTTAGGAGATGGAGAGTAACATGAGAAAAGGTTTTATTTTGGTTGGGATGTTGATGGCTTGTTTGAGTTTGCTTGCGGAAGAAAATTCTGAAGAAACTCAGCCCACTTGTGCTGCATATTTTAATGCAATGACACATGTTCCAAAGAATTTTGATTGGTCAATAAACTTTATTCCTGACTGGTTTGAACACCTTGAATATGCAAACAACAATAATGAATCTATTTATGATGAAGACTTTCTCCAAGAGCACGGCGGGAGAGCCGGAACTCTTGTTTACGGGTACAAAATAGAAAATGATGTCGATTGTGAAGCAAGCGATGATGATTATGATGACGAAGAAAATGATGATGATTGGATATATGATGTAGGTTGTAGCGGAACACTGATTGGACGGAATTATTTTATAACGGCAGGACATTGTGCAGTAAAGGGAAAAGTGCAGACGGAAGAAGGATGTGCGAGAATGGAAAATGTTGGCGTTTTGTTCGGCTATCAAATGGCAGATCTTGAAAACAATGAGGGCGACAATGGAATGAACAACAACCCCAATAATACACTTAAATATCCTAGAGTATCTATTAACGGATATTTAGACAATGCTGGAAATTATAAGCAATATGGTGAACCGGGAGGATATTTAAATCATACTAAACATCCGGCATATTTCCAGATAGACTCCTCTTGCAATGATGATGGATCACAGGAAAACGGTTGGAAAAAGATCTGTCCAAGTGAAGAATATGAAGATAATGACAACAATGATATCAACAAAAAAATTATTACAGCGTCAGAATTAAGATGGCCGACAGATTTTCACTTGGTTTTTAATACGAATAATGTTGATTATGCTATATATAAGCTGAAAACAAATGATAGCGGTGATTGGCCGTCTGAATATTATGATCCTTGGCCATGGATTTCTCAAAATAATCAGCTTTCCCAAAATACATCTGCAATATTTTTATTTAGACCTTGGGAGCTTCCAGACAACACAAATGGATTCAGAGGATGGGCAAGAGTAAACACTTCTATTCTTCAAGAAAATACTGTTTTAAATATTATCGGATTTCCAGGGTATGCCACAGATAAAAATAATGTAAACTTCAACTACAAAGGATTAAAAGTTATCAACACTGGAAGAGTTGTTAATGGAGCGACCGTAGGATTTGGACATTCTCATTTTGAAGATATTTTAACATTTAAAGATGCTGATATACAAAATGGGCATTCAGGAAGTTCTGTTATTGATTATTCTGGCAGACTTGCTGGAGTTGTAAGTTGGACAGGTTGTAAACCTGGTAAGATTTGGATAACCGACCTTGATCAGCCTGCTGAAAACTACGCGACTCCAATGTGGAAAATCTGTCGTGTTTCGCAGATAATAAAAAATGCCGCTAAAGATCAGGACTGCAATGGAATAATTGACTGGTGGGATTTGCTAGGTTCTTTTGAAAATATAGACAATTTGATCAATATAAACGGGCTCTTAATAGACCGTTTCGGACTTCATCCTATTCCGCTTGATCTTAAAAACTACCGATACGACACACGTCAGCAAAGAGTCGTTACGGAAACCAAAGAAATTCCTGCTTATACCTATCAAGTTGCATTCCAAAATAACGGCAATTTGTTTTATGTCGCGAAACAAAACAACACTTTCTATCTTTTCCAAAACGGAACCGCTCTTGGAGCGATTTCCGATTATCCCGAAATGAGCGGAAGCAGCACTCTTGTCAAAGGTAACGATATTTATTTTGCCGGCGGCAATCTTTCAATTCCAACTCCTATGCTTCCAGGTAGCGGAAACAACAGCTTTCAACCATACATAACAAAAATCTCAAGTGACGGACAAAATGGTTATAATTTTTCAGTAGTTGCGGCATTTCCGACAAATTTGGAAGATATAAGGATTTTCGCACTCGGAAACGATATTTATGTCAGCGGAAATACCACAACGAATTTTGTGGTCTACAAACTTGTATCTGATAATCAGAGCGAATTCGGCTATTCACTTTCACTCGTAAGTGATACCACTCAGCCGACAAGAAAAGACTATAATTTAACCGCTGCTGACGGCAAAATCATAGTTTCCGGTGGTGCAACCGATTACATCAGCACTGTTTTGAATCTTAACGAATCTCAATATGATCCTAATTTCGCAGTTTACAACAACATCATAATGCTGGAACCAGACGTGTCAAACAACTGGATTACAGTTGCCGAAAACATAAACGACAAAGTCTTAATGCTGAGCATCACCGCGATTGATGACGGCAATCTTGTCCTTGTGAACCCGTTCATCACTGTCGGAAATTCCATGCAGAAATTTGTCATAGACCTTGATAACATCCCGGTAAGTGGCGAGAATTTAAGGGTTTCTTTTGAAAGTCATCCGCTCGTTTTCTGCCTCAACGAATCCGAAAATACCGTGTCCGGTGGTCTTACAATTAGCGGCGAATGTGTTCCCTTCACTCATCCGTGGTACAACTCTTTCTCTGCCGGAGCAACTGTTTACAGCTTGGATGGAAAAGGTGACAGGCTTTATGCCGGAACAAACAATGCAATCAAAGTCTACGACATTTCCGATCCGACCTTTCCTGTTTTAGTTTCATCTTTTTCGACAAGCAGCAGAGTCAACGACCTTGAAGTTTATGGGGATTCTATTTTTGCAGCGACAAACGGCGGACTCTACAAACTCGATGCAAGTGATCCCGATGAACTTACGCAAATCCTCTTTATTTCGACTGTCCTCAACTACCAGTACAAAGCAGAAGTTTACAACGGCAAACTTTATGTCGGTGACGATAACGGCATAAAAATCAGAGACCTTGAAACACTTTCAGTTCTCACTTCGGTAAACAACGGATCTGTGCTCGATTTTGCGATAGAAAACGGAGAAATCGGACTTTACAAAGATGCTTTGTTCTCTCCGGTGGAGATCCGCGATGCAGAGACGCTGACTTTGAAAGCTAACGAGTTCTTCGGATGCTTCGAAATAGAAGTCGGAAGCTCTGGCGGCAGATTTTATCTTTCATGCGATGATGAAATCTACCGGTTTGAAGACGATGGCGACGGAGGTATTTCTTTCACCGAACTTTCTGGTGATATCAGAGAACTTCAGGATGTCTACACATTCGACGGATATACATACTTTTACGATGAAAACACTATCTGGATTTCAACCAGCAATGATGTTCCTGCCATCTGCGGAAACGGCATAGTCGAAGGTGACGAAGTCTGTGACGGAGGACAGATTGACTGCGAAGAACTGGATTCAAGTTATGTCAGCGGAACAGCCACCTGTAATTCAACATGTGACGGCTACAATACAAATAATTGCTCCGATGACGGGTGGTAAGCACCAGTCATTCTGAGTGAAACGAAGAATCTCAAAGAAATCTTTGATTTTTTTATAAATTCCCCCTTTTTTCACTTGACTCCAATTCAATAAAAAATAAACTATTTAACAGGATTTTACATAATAATGCTCAGGGGGTTCAAATGCCGATCCATTTAAGACTATTTTTAGCTATCTTAGGTCTGCTTTTCTTGTTTTCCTGCTCCTCGTCAAAATCGCAGAATGACTCGGATAACGATTCTGACAGCCACACGGATTCCGATGACCTAACGATCATCGAAGATGCAGATTTTGATTTGCAAGATTCAGATTTTATTGATGATTCGGATGAAAAAGCGGATAAAGACACCGACCATGATTCAGATTCCGGAAAAAACGATTCTGACACTGACACAAATGATGAAGACTACGGGCCTCTCCCCGACAACTGCATTGAAGTCTATCCCGGGCAGGCAAACTCTCGTCTCTGCTTCGGCCCGGTAAAAACCAATGTCAAATGCAAAGCAAATCCCGCAGAAAACGAATATGTGACAGTGCTTGAATCAAACAATTCGTTGGGAGATACAGATGAATCAATGGATATAAACGATGATTTTGTGTTTTTCGTTTTACATCCGAACGATTCGCCCCAATGTTTTGATGGCGATACCTATTGCCCCAACATTTATGGATGCAACCGAAAAGATGAATATGTTTATGAAATTGTGGTCTCTAAATTTGTTAATCATTTTTTTGCAGTTGATGGAAACAAAATAGTTTTTAATGTTTGGGACGGATTGCAATCCGATTGGACAAAATCTGATAAACTTTTAATTGCTGATTTAAAAAACAATGAAATAGCAGAACTTACCAACTGGGGCAGTCATGGTCGAATGAAACTAGCTTATCCTTATGTTGTTTTTATTGATGGTATATCAGATAACCCATTAATCTTAAATTTAGAAACCAACACTACAAAAAAGATTTCCAATTTAAAATGTGGCGATGTTCCAAACATTGACGGCAAACACCTTGTCTGCCAAGGTCGATATATTGGAGAAGGATTGTCAAAAGATGAGTTGGATGAAACCGCTTGGATTGTAGACTTGGAAACATTCAAAGTTAGTCCACTAAGTGTTTTTATGCATGTAGGTGAAACCCCAACTATTTCTATCGATTATGCCATGGTAGAATCAGGAAGAGATCTAGTTTACTATGCTAATTATCCCGGCAAACTTAGCGGTATGGAAATTTACAATTTTAACCTCAAAAACAAACGGGAAGAAAAGTGGACACCTGAAATAAAAGGGATTTTTGAAGGCAATTTCACGAGGCCGAGTTTTGAATACCCGTATTTCGTTTATTTAGCCAACGAAACCGAGCAGACTTCAACGGGAGTTTGTTATGCCTTAAACATTGAAACAGGAGAACGTATCGAACTTTGGGAAAGAACCAGCGATAGACCCGTTATCAAAGACAGATATATATTTGAAGACGGTTATTTTCCGGATAAACTTGCCAAACTTCCCGATTTGCCGAAACTGCCTGAAAATGCAGATGAAATTTGTGAAGACAACAATCCATGCACGGATAATCGCTATTTCGTAACTGACGGAGAATGTCATTTCATTCCGAATCACGAAAGGTGTGACGATGACGACGATACAACTTTGTTCGATGTCTGCATTGAGGGCGTATGCAAAGGGTTTGCCGGAACAAGCACAGATGAAGAAATGGTGCTTATTGAAGCAGGAACATTCATCTATGACGGCAAAGAATATGAAATCGAGAAACCTTTTAAAATGGATGTTTTTGAAGTCACAAACGGCAAATATGCCCAGTGTGTTGCAGCAAAAGCGTGTGTTGAGCCTCTTAGAAAGCGTTCTTTAACTGTTCTTGATTACTACGACAATCCATTTTACGATAATTTTCCTGTGCTCTACATTAATCAATTCGAAGCCCAGAACTACTGCAACTGGCTTGGAAAAAGACTTCCGACCGAATTTGAATGGATGAAGGCAACATGGGACGGTGAAGAAAAAACATATTTGTGGGGAGAGGAAAAGCCTGATTCTTCGACATACCCTGACAGTTATTATGCCAATGTCGGGTTCGGTTATCCGGGAATGGTCGGTTGGGATTTAGTTGAGGTTGGAACTTTCCCGAAAGATAAAACAGTCAGCGGAATCATGGATATGTCCGGCAATGTAACTGAATGGACAACGAGTGAATGGACAAAAAATTTGTGTGATAATCCGCCGTGTCATGGCAAGTTCGGAGGAGATTTGCTTGTCTCGAAAGGTGGTGGCGACTGGTCAGGAGCAGAGCTTGTCATGCGGTATCCATGGACTCCGTGGACGCATTCGTTCCGCATAGGATTCAGATGTGTGAAAGATATAGAGGAAACTGAAGATGAAATAAAGCCTTAACTAACTTTATTTTTGGAGGTACGCCATGAAAAAGATGATTTTTGTCGTAATCATTTTTGTTTCGTTTGCACTATTTGCTGATGAAACAAATTGGATTTCGTATGACGGCTGGGTAACCGGACCGGGTTCTGGAGACAACAAGAATACCTATCTTCTGCCTTTCGGATATTATCAAGAGAGTTATGGCTTTGTTGTCAGTTATTATGACGAGCGTCCACTCTTATATGAAACTGATATGGGATGGCCTGTTCCAGATAAAGAAGAAAACAACCTGAAATATCTCTTTTTCGGAGATACTTATTTTTTTATGCGAGACCCAACTCCATCGCATAAAATTATGAGTAAAATTTCAAACGGAAGTGAAACATTGCTAGATTTTGAGGTCGAAAATAATGCGGCTGAAATCGAGAAACAGCATTATTTTTCACCATTTGGCGGAAACTATTTGGCAACAATTTCCCATGATATCTGTAAGCAAAATTGTACTCAAGAACACGGTAGTTGCAATGATGAAAAATGTGCAAAAAATTGTTTGAGTGAAACAGTCAACAAAAATAAATATTCGGAATGTTTTTCGTATTGCAATGCAAGTGATGCCATAGAGGGAGAATACAATGATATATTTGACTATATGAATTTCAATCAAAACAACAAAGAGGAAAGATGCGAAAATTTCTGTATGTTCGACATGGTGAGCACATACGCTTCTTTGGAATATTTTTCTTCTGACGGTCAAAATATACCAGAAAACAACGGTAAGAAATATAATAATGGCACGAGTAATATCTTTTTGGCTGCGGAACTAGACACTGATGGAACAGGCAACGAAACTCAATATAAAGTAAAATTCCGGACGAATACTGGAGAAACAGGCGGCACCGGAGAGCAGGATGAGTATTCAGCGCAACTTTATTCAACAAAGGAAGAGAATATTAGAAGAAGCAAGTCGATTTGGAAAAATTCTTATGAGAAAGGTTTTGATGGTTTCATTGGCATTTATCCTAGAGGTTATTTCTATGCGTGTCCTGGAGCTCCAGAAGATTCCAGAGATACTTGCTCGCAAGAGTCCAAGAAACTGTTTGTGCCATATAATGTCAACGGTTGGGATTTTCTAAATGAAGATAAATATTGCAACAATGCAGTGTCTCACCCTATTTTATCCGATAATTTAATTTTTCTCCCAGTTTCAGAAAGAATGAAGTTGAAATTTGATTACTTGAACAGCGCTATCGGCATTGGAATATATGATTTTGAAAACGAGTGCAGAGTGAAATTTTCAAATGACCAACAGTTAGAAAATCCGTTTTCGCAACCTCGAACCTGTAGCACCACGGAAATCGATAATGGTTGTTATCAAGATTATCCTAACAGGCATATTTTGTGGCCTAACCTGTCAAAGATGTCGAATGTAACCGTAATTCATGGACTCAATCATGATATTTTAAGTCCGGATGATGGCAAAGAATACATATATTTCATGGGAACAGGGGAAGCAGAAGTCGATGTAGATAAACTCATATCTTTTGACTGCGGCAACAGCAATGATGTCAGCGATGACAATGATGACAATGAGAACGACGATGATAATGATGTCGATTATTATGAAATTTGCAACGATGATGATGCTGAAGAAAATGATGAGGAAGAAGATGATGACAACGGTAACGATGAAGATCATGATTTAATACATAAGACTCAAAAAGCTTACATTGCCAGAGTTCGAGCTTATGAAAGCGAAATCAAGTGCGCCGCGTCCTACGAATATTTTGCGGGAATAACCAACGGAATAGCAAGATGGGAAAAAGATATGAGTAAAGCAGAACCTTTATACGGCTTTTATCCGTTGCAAGCCATGGGAGCGGAATCTATAGTAAAACACCGTGATCTTTACTGGATGACAGCTCCGCTTAATGAAACTATTGATAGCTACACACATGAAAACAAAAAAGGATTTGTTGTTTTAGCAAGCCCGGATGCGTTTCGCTGGCAGAAAGTCGACACAATTCTTTTTCGAAATTCTGAAAGGATATGGCTTAATTACGCATTTTTCTGGCTGCCGCCCAAACTAATAGAGGCTGGAGACAACACTATGCCTTTTCTATACAGCATCTGGAAGTCGAATTCTAATGACGGAAAAATAACTCTTTCAAGTTTTCTTAATGATAGCTGGAATTCGAAATTCATCCATTACAATCTGAAATCCGGCAAATATAAATTTATGGAAGAAGAAGCAACGAGGGCGTTTCTGGCAGACAATGCCGAATACGGTTATCTATTTCTGAATACAATTCCCGGGAAAACACCTGACGAAATAAAAGAGCATCCTATTTCATATTTTGTTCCCGGAAAAATTCCGCTTCCTTTCAAAACTTTCCAGAATCTTGACAATTTAAATAATGCCGGTTTGACAAGTAGTGAACTTGAGACCAAAACAGAAGAACTTAAAAACAGATATGCTATCATTGAATACTGTTATTGTGAAAATCAAGGTGAAAATTTGTGCATGAGTGAAGAAGGAAAATGTCCGTCACATCAGAAATTTGTAACGGATAACGGCAATGGAGAAAAAAATTGGAAAATAATAGACATTGATGAAGGCAAATTTTTCGATGAACATGTTAAAGTTTGTAAAAACGGCAACGAAGATATTCCTGATTATATGTGCAACATTCCGTTCGAACATGGAGAACATTTTCCGAAAGGGCAAAGAAGCATCCCGATATGGAAGTGGTGGAAACAGATTGCAGCAGATTATCCCAATTGGAATAAAGATTCTGCAAAAGTATTCCTCCGATTTTCACATTGGCAGGATATCAGTTCGGAAGAGAAACTTCCTTTTGAACAGGGAAACTATACTGAAATAAACCGACAGTTGATGGAAAATAATAAACTGATCCCGTATGATTGCGACGGAACAGGTTCTTCAGAAATTATAAAAACCTGCCAAGATCCAGGCAGTTGGCGGATATCAAAGCAGCTTACATTGAAGTTCAGACCTTTTTCAGACATGTTGATTGATCCAAATATAGATTTTAATATGGGGTTGCCGCCAATCCGGCTTGAATATCTCTATCCATACCCCGTTATGATTCGTGATTTCGGCAAGCCAGGCGATCCGGCTCCAGATGTTTGGGATATGCTGACAGCAGATCATTTCGCTAAAGAGTTTTTCAAGGGTTCTTCTTTTGAATATGCTGATTCAAGTCTTCGAACTTTGACATCAGGAGCTGCAGCAACAGCAGTTATCAAAAACGGTCAGATGCAGATTTACGCTTGGGGCGGAAGCGTTTCGCTAATTCCGAGAAGCACTTCTCTGGCTGGCATCCTTTATGTCGGAACATACAATCCTGAAACGGAAGTTGTTACTTTCATGTCTGAAATACTTGATGAAACGGATCCGAATTCACCAGCTCTAACAGCCGGAGCTTCAATGGTTTATGACGATGAAAATGACAAAATCTATCTCATTGGTGCAGTTGACCAAAACGGAGTTTCAAGAATATACCGCCTTGAAGATGCACGAACCGGAAGAAAGTGGGAATCTGTCGCAACAATTGACCTCGGCAGATATTTCAGATTAGTCAAAAAGAGCGAACACGAATATTTTGCATTCGGAGGACAAACAGGGGAAACCTCTTTCAACACCAAAGTTTATCTGCTTGACTTGAACAATATGACTTCTCCCCAGCTCATTACAAACATTCCGACAAGCGGTCTTGCCAACAGTTTTGCCGCATATAGTGAAATGGATCAGAAACTCTATATTTTCGGCGGACAGGATTCAAATGGCGCAAGTGAGCGATTCCTGTCATTCGATACAAAAACAGCAGCCTGGAGTGAAATAAATGTTTCAGGTGGTCCCGGAGCAGGATACGGCGGAGTAATTCTTGTAGA
>CACZFE010000009.1 GCA_902780365.1 uncultured Spirochaetales bacterium | reverse complement strand
GCAGCACAACAATGCCAACATCATCGCTCTGGGAGGGCGTTTCACCTCTTACGAAGACGCTGAAAAATGGCTTAAGATCTTCCTTTCGACCCCGTTTGAAGGCGGTCGTCACGAACGCAGGATCGAGAAAATAGATAATATTTAAACTAAAAAAATTTGTGCGCCGTCAATATATCGAAATATCGGTATCACGGTATATCGACATGAACTGGCGGCGCAATAAAATTATTTCGGCATTGCTCTTTTGATCGTGTCGAGAAGGGTTCCGTCACGCCATTCGATAACGTGAACGACCTCGTCGGTAGTGGGTTTCGGCTTCGGAATAACACCGAAACTTTCCGCTTTTTCTTTCGATTTCGCGAGAAGTTCGTCCATCGAAATGATGTTGAGGCCGTATTTTTTGCCGTTTTCGAGGATAGCTTCCTTGTATGAAGACTTGCTCTTCGGGTTGACGCAGACATAATCCTCTGTGACGACAACATCGATGACTTCGCCCGGAGTCGTGCGGGTATAGACTTTTTCGACGATCTTCGGGAAGCCTTTTCCGTCTTTTCCCGTAGCAAGCGGAACAAACATGATCGTGAGGTCAGCTCCAGCCGCAACATCCTGTCCGCCGCCGATTCCGCCGATGATCCTGCCGGATGCGCAGACGGTATTGACGTTGAAATCGCGGTCAACTTCGAGAGCCGAAAGGACAGCGACATCAAGCATATTTACTGCACATTCCTTGTTTGCGATGGACGCATAGAAACCGGTCGAAATAGCAATATGGAACGGGTTCATAAGGAGCGATTTGATGACTTTTTCGCTCGGCTCGAAGAGCTGTCCGTGGAAAATGTGGCGGAGAGTTCCTTCTTCAAGCATTTCGACATGCATCGAAGTGATTCCGCCGATAGCGAAATTCGCCGTGATGTTGTTTTCCTTGAGATACTGCCTGATGTTGTCGAGAACGATAAGTCCTGCGCCGCTTCCTACCTGGAAAGCGAAACCGTCTTTCATAACGCCGGCAGCCTTCATGATGTTGGTGACGTTCTCGGCGATCTGAGCGTTGAACTTGTTGGAGCGTATCTTTTCGAAATCGAGTGTTCCCGAACCGATCCCTTCCGAAAGTCCGGGTTTCTCCATCGGAACTACGAAATCGGTGAGTTCCATCGTTATTTCAGCCGGAATGAGCGTCTCTTCAGAAACCGTGCCGGCAAGAAGGCAGGTGTAGTCGGCATATTCCGCATCGGCAGTCGCAAGTCCGAGCGGCCCGCAGTATTCGTCGGGATTTCCCATGACGCCGTTCGCGTTTCCGTGGATATCAGCCATCGGAACGGGAAGGAAAGCGAGTTTTACATGAACTTCGCCCATCTGGAGCTTGCGGACTCTGTTGCCGTGGCTTAAGCCCACGCCGACCCAGGGAAGAAGGTCGCCGGCTACGAGGTGGTTTCCCATAGCTCTGTAAATATTTCCGTAAATACCTGTAATTATTCCGTCTTTAAATGCTTCATAAAGCCACGGATCAGTGTGGTCAAAAATCGCGTTTCCGTAAAGAACGATGTTTCTTTTGCCGTGCTCGCGGAGCTTTGAAACGACCGCCTCAAGGCCTCTGTCGCCCGTTCTGTAGTAGTGCGGATAGCTGATGACATCGCCGTCATTCAGGATCTCGATGACTTCATCAAGCGTCTTTACCTTGCTTTTGCCGCGCGGAATGAAGTTAGGAGTCTTTCTCGGAGCGAAATGGGTGAAAAGATTCGACTCATCGAAAGCCGAAACGAAATTTTTGTACTCTTTGCCGTTGAATTTCATGAATCCCTCCCGAAAAATTAGTTCAAAAAACTTAAAAACGGGCAATCATAGTGCTTTTGCAGGCAATAGCAAAATTATCAGCTGTACATCATTGCAAGATCGCGGAGTCTTTCGGCGATTCTGTCGATCGGAGTGACTGTTTTGTCGGTCGTGGCGAAGAATGTGCCCCAGCCTGCCGCCGATTTCAGCCCTTTGCTATAGAATTTTCGGATGAAGGGGTCGTTCTTTTCCACGAACATCCGGATGTCGTGCTCGGTGAAGGGGAAGACGATGTCCATTCCGACGCTTTCGCCGAGATATTTTTTCATGACGAGGATGCGCGAATTGAGGTCTTTGTTGGAAACATGCGAGCTTTTCGCCTCAAGAATGTGGAGGTATCCGTTTTTGAAGACGACGAGGGTGTCGATTTCGATGAGCGAACTTGCCTTGCCGCTCAGTTTCACGTTCTGGAATACCGATGCTATCGATTCTTTGAGAAGCGGATACTTCTCCATCGCGCGGCATACGGCGTAACTTATGATTTTCTCAAAAATTACAGATATCTGCGAGCGTGTATTGAGTGTGCTTTCGCGCTCGATTTCCTTGACATACTTCTGTTTGAAGCGGTTGAAAACGGCCGCTGTGACATCCATGCTCTTGACATCGGCGAGAGAGGTCGTTTTTTCCGAAATTTTGGAGAAAAGAACATCTAAAAAGTGCTGGACATCGCTTCTGAGGTCGGCTTTGTCGACTTCTCCGGCAAGCGGAAGGATCTTTCTGATGACTGCATCAGGCATTTCTGCGTTGAATTTTTTCTGGCAGCCTGCGAGAGTCGTCCTGAAATCAAAGGAATCTGAAAAAGTCTGGAGTTCTCTTCTTCGGCTCATTTCGTTAAAGAAAGCGGTGAGTTTTGCTCTGATTTCGTTTTTTGCCTCGTTTATTTCGGGGCGAAGGTGCGGCATAACACCGAAGATCCTCTGCAGAAACTTGTCGATCTGCTCGTCGCGGAAGTTTTTCATCATGAAATCGTGGAGCTCGCCTTTAAGGTCGATGATCGTTTTCATGTTGTCGTAGGACGAGAAAAAAGCCCGCAGATTCATGGAGTTGCAGAGATTGGTGTAAAGTTCTTCGAACTGGTCGGCATTTTCTGCGAAATAGTTCGTCTTGCCGTCATAAATCGTAAGGAAATCGGTGAGTTCTGCTCCGTAAAGCGTGAGGCGCTCCTTCAGGTGCCAGTCGATCGAAACAGATGATCTGTACTCGCGGAAAGACTGCTCCTTTATCGCGATCTTATTTATCTGGCGCGTATCGAGATCGAAATAGACGAGGAAAAAATCAAGATCCTGCTTTTCTGCAAAACGCTTGAGATACTCGGCGAAAACGATCCTGTGGATCCCTTTTCCGCAGGAGGCGTCGCAGTAGATCTCGGTGATCCCGTATTCGTCGAAAACGTTTCGGACGTGCCTTTTAAGCATCTCGATGATCGCGCCGAGATTCATATTTTTCTCAATAAAAATATTGATATACTTGATGTCTTCGCCGTTTTCACGCTTCACTAAGACCGGAATGTTTTTGTGCCAGTCGTTTTCCTGCGCCATCACGGTCGAGACAAAAATTATGACATCGGGAGCGGCTTCACGGATAAGCGACGCCTGAACGACAGTCTGACGCGAAAGTATCGTTACGAGAAGTCTCATTTGTCCTCCTGTTTGACAAAACTTTTGAGCAGTTCTATTTCAGCCGGCCACTTTTCAGGTTCCGGAGTCTCCAGAATCAGCGGGATATCGTCGGTGAAAGGCTGTTCTATGAGCCATTTGAAGCAGTCAAGCCCGATTGCGCCGTTACCTAACGTTTCATGCCTGTCGACCTTGCTTCCGAGCATTTTTTTCGCGTCGTTGAAGTGCATTCCGCAAAGATATCTGAGTCCCACGGTTTTATCGAGTTCTGCAAAAGTTTTTTCGCAGGCAGCAGGTGTCGTGAGATCGTATCCGGCTGCGAAGGCGTGGCAGGTATCGATGCAGATCCCGACACGCGACTTGTCTTCAACTTTGTCAATGATTTCAGCCAGATGTTCAAATCTGTATCCGACATTGGAGCCTTGTCCGGCGGTATTTTCGATGACTGCAGTGACACCTTTTGTCTTATCGAGCGCTATATTTATCGATTCGGCGATTTTTGAAAGGCATTCGCTTTCTGTGATCTCGCGTAGATGGCTTCCGGGGTGGAAGTTGAGCCTGTCAAGCCCTAATATTTCGCAGCGTTTCATCTCGTCAGTGAAGGAATGTCTCGATTTTTCAAGCCCTTCGGATGCCGGATGACCGAGATTTATGAGGTAGCTGTCGTGCGGAAGTATCGCGTTTGCAGCGAAACCGAGTTCCTGACAATTTTTTTTGAAAGCCTCAATCGAAGCAGCGGAAAGAGCCGGAGCGAACCACTGTTTCTGGTTTTTAGTGAAGAGAGCGAAAGCCGTAGCGTTGATGTCAGCCGCGTTTTTCGGAGCGTTTTCGACTCCGCCCGCCGCCGAAATGTGGGCACCGATGAATTTGACCATGAGATCCTCCTTTCAAAAAACACGGCATTTTAGCAGAAAAAAAATTGTTTCCGATTTTTTCGCGCCCTTTTCGCATTTCAGGGAAAACCGGATATAATGCCGCGTTTTTTGTGGAGGGAAATATGGATAACGCAAAAGTTATAATCGAAGCTATAGGCTACATCGGATCGGCACTCGTGCTGATTTCGATGCTGATGACTTCCGTTGTGAAGCTGCGTCTCATCAACACTGTAGGAAGTCTGATATTTACAGGATACGCGCTGATGATCCAGTCCTATCCGACTGCCGCGATGAACTTCTGTCTCGCTCTCATCAACATCTACAACCTTGCTAAACTCTTCAGGAACAGGAAAGAATACTATGTGATGAAACTGGATAACGACAAATCTTTCATCAACTATTTCTGGAGCTTGTATGAAAAAGACATAAAAAAATACTTTCCCGAAGCCGATAAAAACGCTCCGTGCGACGCGGTTTATCTTGTCTGCTACGGTTCTGACACCGCAGGGATCCTGCTCGGAACAAGAGAAAAAGATGCCTCAATCGACGTGAAAATCGACTACACCACGCCGGTTTACCGCGACTGCTCCGCCGGCAAATATCTTTACGCATACCTCGCTTCGCAGCACATTCACGCGCTTTCTACAAGCACAAATTCCGAGATCCACCGCAGATACCTGCTTAAAATGGGATTTTCCGAAAACAACGGCCGTTTCGAGAAGAAACTGGCTTAGCCGGTTTTGACAAAAAACCGGGTTCATGTAAAGTGCTTTGTCTATAGTTTATGGAGTTATAAATGATTAAAAAATCTTTCTTGTTTCTGGTTATAGCGCTGTTTTTTACAAGTATTTATGCAGAAAGCGTTGAGATTGATATTCCTGATGCCGAATTTGTTGAACATAACGGCTTTGTTGTTCCGAAAATACCTGGATATGACCTTGACGGAACTGACGAGGAGACGATCCTTCCTTTCAAAAAGATGGTTTTCGGCAGCGAGATCGTCAAAGTCGAGATCCTGAAACAGCATAAAATCACGCTGGAGGCTCCTTTGAAAAAGGGTGAGCCGCTGTATCGGCTGAACGATATGAGCAAGGTGAAAAAAGTGCCTTCCGAAGCAAGAAAAATGCCGACTCTCCGGAAGTTCACATTTGACCGTAAGCCCTCTTTCAAACGGGAGAAGGAATTGTTTTCGTTCGACTTTTACCCGCTGATCCCGACAAGCGGAAAAGAGGTCGTGAAAATAGACAGAATCAGAGTTACGACAAAAGAGAAGGCTCTCCTTCCTATAGCAAACACAAAAAACGGGAAATCGCTTCTTATCCTCACGACACAATATTTTATTGCGGAATCAAAAGAAATCCGGAACTTCATAGAGGCAAAAAAAGCAACAGGTTTCACTGTCAATATAGCGACAGAAAAAGACTATGACGGCGGCGAACTCACAGGAATAGAACGAGTCGAAAAAATCAGGGAATACCTGAGAAGCGTATATAAAAATTACGATTTTCTTCTCATAATCGCAGGGACCTCGCCTTCCGGAGACGAAGTACCGATGGTTGTTACGCGTCCTGACGCTGCGGAAGAACCGGATTACGAACTTATTCCCACGGACATTTTTTATGCCGAACTTACCGAAAAAATCGACGGGAACAAAAACGGAGTCTACGGCGAACGCAATGACATGATCGAATACGCATTCGAACTTATCGTCGGCAGGATCCCTATTTACGGAAAAAACATAAAAAATGCCGATGCAATACTTGCAAGGACAGTCGATTTCATCAATGAAAAACCGTCGGCTGCCGAATACAGACGCCGCATACTCTTCCCCTCGACGATTTCATATTACGAAAAACAGGACGGCGGCTACACACCGAAAATGGACGGCGCTTATGTTGCGGAGTATCTCAGGAAAGAAAGTATAAAAGAGCCGTTTTCCTCAAAACTCTTAGTCGAAAAAAGCGGAATAGATCCTTCAGAATTTGCCGATGAAGACGCCCTGACCTACGATTCGATGCTTGAGCACATGAACACCGGTTACGGGAATGTATTCTGGCAGGCTCACGGGCTCTCCGATTGTTCGGCAAGGACCATCTGGAGAAGTGACGGAAACGGAAACGGCATTCCTGAAACATACAACTATGAGCTTATCAGCGATAATTTTGTAGACAACGATCTTGCAGGCAAAATAAAAACATCAAATCCTTTTGTCTTCCAGGGCAGCTGCCTCAACGGAACAATAGAATCCGGTAACAGTCTCGCATACAATATTCTGAAAAACACTGCTGTCGGAGTCGTTGCCGCATCACAGGTTTCCTACGGCTCAATATTCAGCAACTATGATCTGAGTTCGAATGACATTTTCTCATACGGTGCAGTTTTCACCGATGCACTGATCAAAAACGAAATCCCGGCAAAAGTCTTCTTTGAAACCAAAGAAAAATGGTCGAACCGCAGTGTCCGCCTGACAATAAAGCTTGAAACAAACTACCTCGGAGACCCCACGTTGAATATCAATGTCCAGGAGTGCGCAAGCGACAGCGACTGCGACAATTCAGTTTTCTGTGATGGCAGGGAAGTATGCTCCGGCGGATTCTGCGAAAAGCTTGAAGGTTCCCTTCCGTGTTCTGACAACGGTAGCGAATGCGAGGAAAACATCTGTGATGAAACAACAAAATCATGCAAATCCCAGCCTCTGCATGACGGCATCTTCTGCGGCACACCTGAAAACGCATGCATCGGAGGAAAGCAGTGCATGAGCGGGAAATGCACCGATGTAAACCTGAAAGACTGTTCCGACTTCGACTCCGAATGTTCGACAGGTTCGTGCGATCCCGAAAGCGGAGAATGTGTCAGACTTGCTAAAAACGAAGGGGGATCGTGCAGCACCGGAAAAATCTGCGTAAAAAACGAGGTCTGCAAAGATGGCTTCTGCGAAGGCGAAGCGCCCGATATACCAGAAGCGTCAGAGTGCAGCAAAACTGAATGCAGCGAATCAAACGGATTCACTGAAGTCGCAGATATTTCACAGAATTGGAATGCGTGTACCACGGATGACGGCAGGCAGGGATACTGCGACTACGGCAAATGCACCCCGAAAAAACAGCAGGAAAAAGATAAAAATTCTTCGTCATCCGGCTGTTCTCTCACCGTTTTCTAATTTCCATTTTTCAGCTTTTTCAGTATAATTCACGGTTTTTGATTGTTTAAAGGAGAAAATCATGCGCCTGTTTTACGACATTATCGCTGACAAAAGGGATAAAAAAGCCCTTTCGAAAGAGGACATTTCCGATTTTCTGCAAAGCTATCTTGACGGAACTTTGAAGGATTACCAGATGTCGGCCATGCTGATGGCAATTTTTTTCAATTCGCTGAGCAGCGAGGAGCTTGAAACATGGACCGAAAAGATGCTTTACAGCGGCGAAGTGCTTGATTTCTACGATATCGAGGGCGTTGTAGTCGACAAGCACTCTACGGGCGGTGTGGGCGACAAAATTTCGATCCCGTTGGCTCCGCTTCTTGCCGAACTCGGCTTTTACGTGCCGATGATTTCAGGCCGCGGGCTCGGCCATACGGGAGGAACGCTCGACAAACTCGAATCGATCCCCGGTTTTTCAGTCAATATCGACAAGGATTCTTTCAAAAAAATAGTAAAGAGCAACAAAATGGCTCTCATCGGGCAGACTCCCGAGATCGCGCCGCTTGACAAAAGGCTTTACGCACTTCGCGACGTGACGGGAACAGTCGAATCGGTGCCCCTTATCGCCTCTTCGATCATGAGCAAAAAGCTGGCTGAAGGGATCAACGGGCTTATTCTCGATATCAAAATCGGCAAAGGCGCTTTCATGAAGGATCTCGCTTCGGGAACGCGTCTCGCAAAGACGATGCGCGCAATCGGAAAGCGCTTCGGAAGGAGCGTCGACGTTCTTTTCACGAGCATGGAAGAACCGCTTGGGTACGCTACCGGAAACGCGCTTGAAATCAAGGAATCCTTAGATGTAATGCAGGGAAAATACGTGCCGCAGGTCACAGAACTCACACTTAGAATGGCGGCAGTCCTTATGAAAACTTTCAAAATGACAACATCCATTGAAGAAGGCGAAGAGAAAGCGAAAAAAATGCTCGAAACCGGAAAAGTTCTAGAAAGATTCGCAAAAACTGTTGCTCTCCAGGGCGGTGATCCGAAAGTCACTGAAGACTATTCTATTCTCCCTGAAAGCCGCTTCAGAAAAGAGGTCAAAGCAGCTGAAAGCGGTATCATCACAAAAATCGATGCACTCGATTTCGGCAAGGCACTGATACGCCTCGGCGGCGGCAGGCTCCGTCAGGAAGACAGCGTAAACAAGGCAGTCGGGTTTGTTTTCGCGAAAAAAGTCGGAGATTCTGTAAAAACGGGAGATCTCCTCTACACAATACATTACGATGAGGAAGAAAGACTCAAAAGTGCAGACGAGCACCTTGAAAACGCCGTTAAAATTTCGGAAAAACCGGCAGAAAGCATCCCTCTTATACTCGGAAGTCTTTAAAAAAAGAGTTGCAAAATGCTTGACGACAAGATTTTTACATTCAACAGCTACATGAAGCAGAAATTCGGCGGTAGAGTCGCCCGCATCTCGATGAGCACAGGCTTTGACTGCCCGTGGAACAAATGCATTTTCTGCCGGAAAGAGTCGTTTTCGCCCAATGTTTCGGTCGATATGACGAAAGAAAACAGACTCGAAACCCTTGAAAGAAGCATGAACTTCCTCAAAAACCGCTACGGCAACAAATTTTTCGCGGCATACTTCCAGAGCGGGACTTCCACTTTCGGAGACAAGGAAACTTTAGCGAAAATGTACCGCGAAGCCGCATCGATAAAGGGTGTCGTGGCAATGATCTTTTCGACGCGCCCCGATTATTTAGGCAAAGAAGAGATCCAGCTGATCCTTGACTGTGTGCCAGAAAACATAGATGAGATCTGGATAGAACTCGGTCTTCAGTCAACGAACGACTGCTCTTTAAAGTGGATAAACCGCGGTCACGACGCGGCGTGCTACTTCAAGGTGATTGAAAACGTCGAAAAATACGGCGAGAACAAAATAAAAGTCGCTCCGCACATAATTTTAGGACTTCCCGGCGAAACCGAAGAAGACATGCTGAATACCGTGCTTCAAAGCACGCAAAGCCCCGTCGCAAAAGGGTTAAAACTCCATCACCTGCAGATCCACAACATGACTCCGCTTGAAAAAATCTATGCCGAAAATCCGTTCCCGCTCCTTTCAGTCGAAAAATATATCGAGATCACGGCTAAAATCATAGCGAAGCTGCCGCCTAACAAAGTTTTGTTCAGGCTTTTCACCACTGCACCTGCGGAATATCTCATCGCTCCGAAATGGAATCTCGGAACGCAGGAAGCACTCCGCAAATTCGAGGAATATTTGGACGCAAACCACATCACGCAGGGCTGCGAAAGGTGCATGGAATAAGGGTTGCAGAGGTGTTTCGGCCTAAAAATCAATGAAGTCCGAGATTTCTTTTACGGTTTCTTCAAAGAAGTCAGGTTTTTCGTTCAGAAGTTCGTGAAACCCTTTTGCGATAAGGGTTTTGCGGCAGTTTTCAAGATTCGCCGCGCGGGAAGTTTTTCCATAGCCTTAATGCTTTCAAGAACCCATTGAAACGACGGTCCGCCCAAGGCGAAAGATGGGTTTTCAGTCACGAATTTCTGCTGCCGCATATAGTTTTCAAAACTCTGAGTGAGGTGAGTTTTTTCAAAAGGTTTGAGATAGTCTTTCGCACTTTTCCCCAAAGCATAAAACTTGCTGAAACCTAAGCGGCATGCACCTTTCACGATAGTTGTGACCAAAAATTCCGGCATATCGTAAATAAGGCCCCACATCGGGCTCGTAAAGACGATTTTCGAAAAAATTCCGGAGCATCTTGAGGCAAGAAGAAGCGAAACTGCCCCTCCCATCGAGTGCGAAACAAGAAAAACAGGCATTTTCCCCGCGTATCCAAGCACCGTGTTTTTGAGAAAATCTTCCGCATCATCCACATAAAAATCAAAATCTTCGACATATCCTTTTTCGGTGTCGGCAAGCATTCTGCCGCTCGCCCCCTGCCCTCTGTGGTCAAGCGCGAAAACAGTGAAACCGAGAGAATTCATCCGCTCGAAAAAAGGGACATACTTCAAAAAATATTCCGCCCTGCCGGTCAGAAAAAGGATCACACCTTTCTCGCAGTTTGATTTGAAACTGTTCCACGCTATTTTAATGCTGCCGTGTCTGCTTTCGAACTGCTGAAAAGAGGGAGAGGTCTTATTTTCCATTAACGACGTCTTTTTTGTATTCTTTGAGCGCGTTAGTCACCAAGGAATCAAGATCAAGATATTTTTTGAGGAACGAAGGATTGAAATCGGCATTCATGCCCAAAAGATCGTAAATCACAAGCACCTGTCCGTCAGTTTCTGTGCCGGCGCCTATTCCGATCGTCGGGATTTTCACTTTTTTGGTGATTTCAGCTGCCAGAGTTTCAGGGATTCCTTCAAGGACTATCATATCGGCACCCGCCTTTTCGACTTCGAGAGCCGATTCCATTATGAAAGTGCGTTCCTCTTTTGTTTTGCCGCGTTTTCCGAAACCTCCGAATTTATTAACGAATTGAGGAGTCATGCCAACATGTGCCACAACCGGGATCCCAAAAGATGAAAGAGCTGAAATCAAAGGCGCCACTTCGCGGCCGCCTTCAAGTTTGACCGCTTCCGCCCCTGCTTTCACAAGTCTGACTGCACTTTCGATCCCTTTTTCAACTGAAGGCTGGTAACTTCCTAACGGCATATCAGCGATAAGAAAAGGATTTGCGGCACCTCTTTTCACAGCACTGACGTGGTGAGCAACCTCTTCAACCGAAACGTTGAGAGTGTTTTCCTCGCCTTTTATCACCATACCGAGGCTGTCCCCGACAAGAATTGAGTCTATCTCGGCCTTTTCGACGAGACGCGCGAAAGAGGCGTCGTAGCATGTCACCATCGATATTTTTTCAATTCCTTTTTTGCTTTTGAGTTTTGGAAGAGTGACTTTCATCATTTTTTTCTCCCGATTTCATCGTTTATTTTCAGAATCGTATCCCAGTCGAGTTCTTCGGCGCGCTTCGAAGCGATCCCGAATTTGTCCAAAACAGCTGTATTTATTGAATTTATCTTAAAAACATTCTGCAAAGTCTTGCGTCTGTTCGAGAACAAGATCCGCACCGTGTCGGCAAAGGCGGAAAGCTCGTTTTTCGCGAGATCATGCCTCTCGAAAGTTACTTTCAGAACCGCGCTTTCAACTTTCGGAGCGGGATAAAAATCCTCTGCATGAACAGTAAATTCATATTCCGCATGTCCGAGAAGACGAATCAAAGCGGCAACCGGTCCGAAATCGCGGGTTCCGGGCAAAGCAGCGAATTTCTGCGCCACTTCCTTCTGCAGAAGAAAAACCGCACCGTCCAGATACCGGCTTTCAAAGCAGGTATTCATCATAATGAGAGAACTTACCTGATAGGGCAGATTTCCGAAGACAAAGCCTCTAACATCATGAAAATATTCAGAAAAATCTATTTTAGCACCGTCTTTACACACAATTTCCGCCTTACCGGCAAAGCGGCTTTCGAGAATTTTCAGCATATTTTCATCAAGATCTATGACGGTGAAAGGATTAAGCCCTTTTTCAACAGCCTTTTCGGTGAGAGAGCCTAAACCGCCGCCGATTTCGAGATAAAAACCTTTGCCTGAAGGCACTAAATCAATAATTCTGTGCAGGACATCGTCATTAACAAGGAAATTCTGCGAAAATTTTCTGTCAGCATGAAGACCCGCTTTAGCGAGATATTTTTTGATTTCTGAAAGATTCAAAAACTACTCCGAAAACAAAAATGGCTGCCCGAAAGCAGCCATCTAAATCAAGAACAGAACTTGAAATTAAGCTGTCGGCTCTTCAGCCTTTGCTTCTGCCGGAGCTTCCGGAGCCTTTGTCTCAGCCTTCGGAGCAGCTTTCTTAGCTTTTTTCTTTACAGACTCGTCTGCGCCAAGGTATTCGATATAAGCTGTCGGAGCCGCGTCGCCTCTGCGGAATCCGAGTTTGATTATTCTCGTGTAACCGCCTTCTCTGTTAGCGAATCTCGGTCCAAGTTCCTTCAAAAGTTTTGTAATGACTTCTTCTCTCTCCGATTTAACCAGTTTCGAAAGCTGGGTGATCGAAGCAGCTGTATTCTTCTTTGCAAGAGTAATCGCCTTGTCAGCTACTTTCTGAAGCTCTTTAGCTCTTATCAAAGTTGTCTGGATGCGTTCACTTTTTACAAGCGAATTCAGCAAGTTACAAATCATAGCTTCGCGATGCGAGCTATTTCTGTTCAATTTTCTTCCTGCTCTTTTATGTCTCATTGTTTGCTCCCTGCGTTCTTTTCTATTTGTTCAATAATTCTGGCATCCGGGAAATTTTCGATTTCCATCCCGAAATGCAATCCCATCTTCATCAAAAGAACTTTTATCTCGTTAAGAGATTTTCTTCCGAAATTCTTTGTCTTGAGCATGTCGGCTTCCGTCTTGGTAACAAGCTCGCCGATATACTTGATTTCCGCGTTTTTAAGGCAGTTGTTCGATCTTACGCTGAGGTCAAGATCGTCAATCGTCTTGTAAAGGTTCATATTGACTTCGCCGGTGACATCGGAAGAATTGAGTTCATCTGCCTCATCGACTGCGAAACTGATGAAGAACTTCGTGTGTTCTCTCAAAATCATAGCCGCATAAGCCAAAGCATCGCGGGGAGTGAGTGAACCGTCAGTTTCAAGGTCAAAAGTCAGCTTGTCGAAATCGAAGCTGTTTTTAACCCTTGCGTTTGAAACTTTGTAGTTTGCCCTGACAACCGGAGAGAAGAAAGAGTCTATCGGAATAAATCCTTCGCTGAAAATATCCTGATTGTGCGCTTCGGAAGGAACATAGCCTCTTCCGATGCCGACAAGAAGTTCCATTTCGAAATCAACGCCTTCGTCCATCTCGAAAAGAGGAAGATCCTTGTTGAGGATTGTAAGTCCGGCAGTTTCCTGAATATCCCCCGCCGTTACAGTTCCTTTGCCGCTTTTCTTGAGAACAAGGCAGTGAAGCTTGTCTTCGTGCGCGACAAAACGGATCTGTTTAATGTTGAGGATAATGTCGATAACATCTTCTTTTATTCCGGGAATTGTTGCAAACTCGTGCTCGACACCTTTGATTTTAACGCCGATAACGGCAGCTCCGCGAAGACTGGAAATAAGGATTCTGCGAAGCGCGTTGCCCAAAGTTATGCCGTATCCTTTCATAAGCGGTTCGCAGATGAAACGGCAGTAATTCTGCCCCTGCTCTCCGATTTTGACCTCTTTCGGCATAATCAATGTTTTCCAATTGGCTCGAAACATCAGAATCCCTCCATTACTTAGAGTAAAGCTCAACTATGAGATTTTCCTTGATATCCTGCGGTAAATCTTCTCTTTCGGGAAGGCGGATAACTTTTCCCTTCATTTCGTCCTTATTCAGTTCCAACCATGCCGGAGTCGCGATTCTTGCAGCGATGTTCTCGTCAGCCATGATCTCTTTGAATATCTTAGCGTCCCTGCTTCCTTCCTTAACTGCAACGACATCGCCTTCTTTTACGATGAAAGAAGGAATATCTGTGCCTTTTCCGTTGACAGAAAAATGTCTGTGGTTGATAAGCTGTCTTGCCTGAGCTCTGCTGTTAGCGAAACCAAGGCGGTAAACAACGTTGTCAAGTCTGCATTCAAGCATTCTGAGCAAGTTCTCACCGGTTGCGCCTTTCTTCAGATCAGCTCTCTTGTAGAAAATGCTGAACTGTCTTTCAAGCATACCGTACATTGCTTTTGTTTTCTGTTTTTCACGAAGCTGGATCTTGTACTCCGTTACTCTTTTCTTCTCGCGGCCGTGGAGACCGGGCGAATAAGGTTTTCTGTCGAACGAGCATTTGTCTGAATTGCAGCGCTCGCCTTTAAGAAAAAGTTTTACACCTTCTCTTCTGCAAATTTTGCATTTTGCTTCTTTGTTCTTAGCCAAAGCTTCCTCCTTTTAAGCTAAAAGTTTACACTAAACAACGAATTAAACTCTTCTTTTCTTTTTAGGACGACAACCGTTGTGCGGTATCGGAGTGATATCTCTAAGAAGTGTTACGTTGTAACCGATATTTGCGAATCCTCTGATTGCAGCCTCTCTTCCGCTTCCCGGGCCTTTTACAAAAACGCTCAAGGTTTTAAGACCGTAGTCCTGAGCCTTTTTACCTGCATCTTCAGCAGCCATCTGAGCAGCGTAGGGAGTGCTTTTCTTGCTGCCGCGGAATCCTTTGAGACCTGCGCTCGACCAGGAAAGAACATTGCCGCTTACATCAGTGATAGTAACAATCGTGTTGTTGAAACTGCACTGAATATAGGCAAGTCCTGTCTGGATATTCTTTTTTACTCTTTTCTTCTTTTCAGGTGCCATATTATTTCTCCATTAACTATTATTTTTTCTTTTTCATAAGATTGCGTCTCGGACCTTTTCTCGTTCTTGCATTGGTGCGCGTGCGCTGACCTCTGCACGGAAGACCTCTTCTGTGTCTGCGGCCTCTGTAGCTGCCAAGATCCATCAATCTTTTGATGTTCATAATAGTTTCTTTTCTAAGATCACCTTCGACCGTGTATTTCTGATCGATAATGGCTCTGATCTTGATAGCCATCGGTTCATCAACATCATCACTTTTGATGTTTCTGTCAATGCCGGCTTCATCAAGTATTTTCTGAGCGCTGGTCCTGCCAATGCCGTATACATAAGTCAGGGCGATTTCCATTCTTTTCTTCCTTGGAAGATCAATTCCTGCAATACGAACCAAGTGTCACCTCCTCTTTTTTCGCGACAACTATATTAACCTTGTTTTTGTTTATGCTTAGGGTTCTCGCATATAACTCTGAGAATACCTTTTCTCTTAACGATTTTGCATTTTGAGCATATCTTTTTTACCGAAGCTCTTACTTTCATCTCTCTCTCCTTAATTATTCGAATTAGCGTTGTTAGCAGTATTTTTCATTCTGTGAATGATCCTTCCTCTCGACAGATCGTAAGGCGAAAGCTCAATCTGCACTTTGTCCCCTGGCAGAATGCGGATAAAATACTTGCGCATTTTACCCGAAATGTGAGCCAGAACAGTGTGACCGTTTTCCAAAGCCACTCTGAACATAGCGTTCGGCAAAGTGTCAACTATTGTCCCTTCTACAACGATGCCTTCTTCCTTATTGCTCATCGAAACCTTATCCTCTTCTGCTTTTTATAAGGGAGCCTTTGCCGCCGATAGAGAAACCCTCATAGTTGTTACTGATAAGATAACTCTCAATCTGGGAAGCCATATCCATAGCAACACCTACAACAATGAGTATCGACGTTCCGCCCATATAAAACGGAAGGCCCATTTTGTTTCTGAGCAGATCCGGCAGCATACAGACAGCACAAAGATAAAGAGCGCCCCCGAATGTAATTCTCGAAAGAACCGTGTTGATGTATGCAACAGTCTCTTTTCCGGGTCTGATTCCAGGAATGTATCCGCCCTGTTTGTTGATGTTCTCCGCGACATCCTCAGTTTTGAACTGAATAAAAGTATAGAAAAACGCGAAGAAAATTATAAGGGCAAGATAAAGAAGGTTGTAAAGCCATCCGCCCGGATTGAGCCATGCCTGAAGCGAACCCATGCTGAAGTTGAAGAAATTCGAAACTGTAGCCGGGAACACCAGAAGCGCACTCGCGAAAATCGGCGGGATAACGCCCGAAACATTGATTCTGAGCGGCAGATGCGAATTCTGGATCTGTCTTGCGCCGCCGTTTGACGACCTTCTTGCATACTGAACCGGAATTCTTCTCTGCGAACTTTCAACGAATACGATAACCGCGAAAGTTACCACCATAACAAGAACGAATATAACGACCTGATGCGGCTGAATCATTCCTTCTTTGAGGTATTTACCCATATCGAAGAACATTCTCGGGAAACGCGCTACGATTGATGCGAAGATGATGAGCGAAACACCGTTTCCGATACCGCGGTCAGTAATCTGCTCACCGAGCCACATGAGAAACAAAGTTCCGGCAGTCAGAGTGATGACTGTGAGAATCCGGAAGAACCATCCCGGATTGTTGACGACAACTTCGCCTGCCGATCCGGTAAGGCTTTCGAGGAATTTCGACATCATGAAACCCTGAACTATACAAAGGATAACCGTGCCGTATCTCGTCCACTGCGTTATCTTTTTGTAGCCCTGTTCACCGTCCTTCTGCCACTCTCCGATCTGCGGAACGATTACCGCAAGAAGCGACATAACGATCGAGGAACTGATGTATGGCATGATTCCGAGCGCAAATATCGAAAGGTTCTCCAAAGCACCGCCGCCGAACATATTGAACATGCCGAGAAGTGTTCCGTCCGATTTCGTGGACATGATTTTTTCCATGACCGAACGGTTTACGCCGGGGGTTGTTACAAATATGCCGAGTCTGTAGACACCGAGCATCAGCAGGGTAAAGATAACCTTGTCCCTGAGATCCGGAATCCTGAAAATGTTTTTTAACGCCTTACTTATCAAGCTCTATCTCCTCTGCTTTTCCGCCAGCTTTTTCAATAGATTCTTTTGCGCCTTTTGTAAATTTGTGAGCCTTGACCGTCAAAGCTTTGCTTCCGAGGTCGAACTGGCCGAAAAATTTGACCATGTCGTCGTTAGCGTGGCAAAGACCTGCAGCGAGAAGTTTGTCGAGTTCGACAACTTCGCCGTTTTCGAACTGGTTCAGGTATCTTACATTGATTTCACAGACTTTTTTAGCGAATTTGTTGAAAAAACCTCTCTTCGGGATTCGTCTGTTGTAAGGCATTGTACCGCCTTCAAAACCTCTTCTGACACCGCCGCCGGAACGTGCTTTCTGACCTTTGTGGCCTCTTCCTGCCGTGCTGCCTGTGCCGCTGCCGTTACCTCTGCCCACTCTCTTCCTGTTTTTCAGGCCTTCGGGTCTTGTAAGTTCATGAAGCTGCATTATGTTACTCCTCTTCTTTCAACTGATAATCTTTAACACCGACATTTCTCTTAGCCTCAACGCTTTCGATGCCTTCGACATTCAAAAGAGCGTTAAGAGTTGCCTTAGCCATATTGTGCGGGTTGTTCGAACCGATACTCTTTGAAAGAATATCCGTAACGCCTGCCGCCTCGAGAACAGCTCTGACCGCCGAACCTGCGATAACGCCGGTACCAGCCGATGCCGGACGAAGGATGACTTTACCAGCGCCATATTCGCCGACGATCTCGTGAGGGACCGTTCCTCTGAGCAGTTTGATCTGCTGAACATTCTTTTTTGCTCTTGCAACACCCTTTCTGATTGCTTCCGGAACTTCTCTAGCTTTGCCAAGACCGATGCCGACGGAGCCGTTTCCGTCACCGACAACCATCAGTGCCGCGAAGCTGAAATTTTTACCGCCTTTAACAACCTTTGCGACTCTATTTACATAAACAAGCTTCTCGTTGAGTTCAAGAGACTCCGGATTCACCGGTTTATTCATTTCTTTCATAGCTACTCCTTAGAATTTAAGTCCATTTTCCCTTGCTGCATCGGCGAGAGCCTTTACTCTGCCGTGGAAAGGATAACCGTTTCTGTCAAAAACGACTGCTTCGATGCCTTTTGCTTTGCATCTTTCAGCAATAAACTCTCCGATTTTCTTTGCAACAGCCTTTTTGTCACCTTCGGGCTTTACAAAGTTTTTCTCATCGGACGAGGAAGCCGCCAGTGTTTTTCCAGCAACATCGTCTATAACCTGTGCATAGATGTGTCTGTTGCTTTTGAAAACAGTAAGTCTCGGACATTCCGGAGTGCCGGAAATTTTCTTTCTGATAGCCGCTTTTCTTCTGATTCTTCTTTCTTTTTTAATATCTGGTCTCATAAATCCCTCCGTAACTACTTACCTGCAGCCTTACCAGCTTTTCTTCTGATAAACTGATCTTTGTAGAAAATACCTTTACCTTTGTAAGGTTCAACCGGACGGAGTTTTTTGATTTTCGCAGCGAAATCGCCAAGGAGCTCTTTGTCTGCGGACGTAAGGGTTACTTCATTATTCGTTTTGTTGACTTCGGCAGAAATCCCCTTAGGTAATACCATCTCTACAGGATGAGAAAAACCTAAAGAAAATCCGAGTTTATCACCCTTAAGCTCAAATTTGTATCCGGTTCCCTTTACTTCGAGAATCTTTGTAAAACCGCTGACTACACCGTGAACCATGTTCGCGATGAGAACTCTGGAAAGACCGTGAAGGGCCTTGCTCTCAGCCGTATCATCGTTTCTTGTAACATGGATTTCAGATCCTTCGACCGCTACATTGATGGAAGGGTGAATCGCCTTTTCCAATGTAGCTTTCGGGCCTTGAACTGTCACAACGTTGTCTTTTACGGAGACTTTCACATTGCTGCCGAACGGGATCGGCATTTTTCCTATTCTTGACACTTTAACCCTCCGTTACCATACTCTACAAATAATTTCACCGCCGACATTGAGTTCTCTAGCCTTTGCGTCGGTCATAACACCTTTCGATGTAGTGACGATCGAAATTCCGAGTCCTTCGCGAACGAAAGGAATCTCTTTAGCCTGGGAGTAAACTCTTCTTCCTGTCGTACTTACTCTTTCAAGATTGGAAATAACGCTTTTGTTGCGATAGTATTTCAAATCGACAGAGATTGTTTTCTTACCGTCAAGTTCATTGACTCTGTAATCATTGATGTAACCTTCCTCTTTGAGAACTCTTGAGATTTCCTCAAGAATTTTGGAAGAAGGAATCCCGGAAACGGTTTCCTTGCCTGCAAGGATCGCGTTTCTGACTCTGGTAAGATAGTTGGAAACTAAATCATTCATCGTCATAATTTCACCTCTTCAACTACCAGCTCGACTTGGTAACACCAGGGATAAGCCCTTCGTTAGCAAGTTTTCTGAAGCACAATCTGCACATATTAAACTTTCTGAAAACAGCCTTCGGCCTGCCGCAAAGAGGGCAACGAGTATAGGCTCTGACTGCAAATTTCGGTTTTCTTTCCGCTTTCAAGCGAAGACTTTTCTTAGCCAAACTGTCCTCCTACAAATTAACTGTTAAAAGGCATGTTGAACTTCTTAAGCAGAAGTTTCGCATCTTTGTCGTTAGTTGCCGTAGTAACTATCGTGATGTTGAAGCCTTTTGATTTTTCAACTTTATTGAAGTCGATTTCCGGGAAAATGAAGAACTCTTTGATACCGAGAGTGTAATTTCCCCTGCCGTCGAAACCCTTTCCCGAAACACCTTTGAAGTCTTTAACACGCGGAAGCGCGATGTTGATAAGGTGGTCGAGGAAATCGTACATGTTGTCCTTGCGGAGAGTTACTGATGTTCCGATAGGCATACCTTCTCTGAGTTTGAAGGTAGCGATCGATTTTCTCGCCTTGTTGACAACAGGTTTCTGACCTGCGATGGCCGTAAGCTCTTTTACAGCGTCCTCAAGGATCTTTTTGTTAGCGATAGCTTCGCCGAGACCCATGTTGACAACGATCTTTTCGATTTTCGGAACAGCCATAACACCGACATTAAGCTCGTTTTTCAAAGCCGGCTTAATCTCGTTTTCATACAAAGCTCTGAGTCTGCTCTTATACTTTTCACTCATTTTTTTCTCCACTATTCAACGGTTTCGCCGGTTTTCTTGCTGACTCTTACGCGTTTGCCGTCTTCAAGAGTTTTCATTCTGAAAGAAGTAGGTTCTCCGGTTTTCGGATCAATCGCAACGACATTGGAAACGTGGATCGGCATGCTTTTGTCAACGATGCCTGCTTCCTTGGTCGCGGTCTGCTTCTGATGTTTCTTGTAAACGTTTACGCCTTCGACAACAACTTTGTCTTCAGCAACAAGGACTTCCAGAACTTTTCCGGTTTTGCCTTTGTCTTTTCCGGCAATAACCTTTACCATATCATTCTTTTTTATTTTAGCCATTGCAGCACCTCTTATAATACTTCCGGAGCGAGAGAAACTATCTTCATGAAGCCTTTCGCACGAAGTTCTCTGGCAACAGGGCCGAAAACACGTGTTCCGACAGGCTCGTAACTCTCGTCAATCATAACGACAGCGTTGTCGTCAAAACGGATGTAGGAACCGTCTTCTCTGCGGACTTCCTTGCTCTGACGGACGATAACAGCCTTTTTAACATCGCCTTTTTTGATTTTGCCTTTGGGATCAGCAACTTTTACAGCTACGACGATAACATCGCCTACACCGGCATATCTTATCTTCGAACCGCCGTAAACTTTAACGCACTGAACTTCTTTGGCACCGGAGTTGTCTGCCACGGCCAGTCTTGTCATTTCCTGTATCATGGTCTATCTCCTGCTTTCGCCGATTTTTTCTTTTACAAACCAAGTCTTTCTTTTGCTAATGGGCGCGCACTCCTGGATTCTGACGATATCACCTTCGTGGAACGCGTTTTCTTCATCATGCGCAAGATATTTCTTGCGTGCGGTAACAACCTTCTTGTAAAGAGGGTGTTTGAAACGGCGTGTTACGCGAACCGTTACCGTTTTGTCCATAGCATCGGAAACGACTGTGCCGACAAGTATTCTTTTTGCCTTAATCATTATTTCACCTCAGTCCCGTTCTTCTTTTCAGTAATGATGGTTTTGATCTTAGCGATCTCTCTTCTCACAGTCATGATGCGGGAAGGATTCTCGAGCTGTCCCATCGTTTTCTGCATTCTAAGATTGAACTGTTCCTCTTTTGCGGTAAGAAGCTGTGCTTCGAGTTCCGCCAGAGTTTTTGCTCTCAATTCAGAAACTTTCATTTCAGTTCATCTCCCTTTCCAATGATTTTCGTTCTAAGAGGAAGCTTGTGGGAAGCAAGACGGAAAGCTTCATTAGCTGTTTCCGGATCGACATCACCAAGCTCGAAAAGGACACGGCCGGGTTTGATAACGCAAACCCACTCTTCCGGGTTACCTTTTCCCTTACCCATTCTGACTTCGAGAGGTTTCTTCGTAATGGGTTTATCCGGGAAAATACGGATCCACATACGACCGCCTCTTTTTACCGCTCTCATGATAGCGACACGGGCAGCCTCGATCTGTCTGCTGTTGATCCAGCCGCATTCCGTAGCCTTAAGAGCGAATTCACCGTAATCAATACTGTTGCATGAAGTAGCAAGACCGGTTCTCTTGCCCTTCATCATCTTTCTGTGTTTAACCTTATTTGGCATTAACATGGCAATTCACCCGCTATTTGTTTTTCTGTTGTCTTCTTCTCGGTTCGGATTTCCTTTCAGCGAAATCATCGCCTTTGGACAACCAAACTTTCACACCGATAACACCGTAGCTGGTTTTCGCGGTAGCAAAACCGTAATCAATGTTTGCTCTTAAAGTGTGAAGCGGAGTTCTTCCTTCCTGATATCTTTCGGTTCTGGCGATTTCTGCACCGCCGAGTCTTCCTGATGTCTGGACTTTGATTCCTTCCGCGCCGCTTTTCATAGCCTGACCGATAGCTCTCTTCATAGCCTTTCTGAAGTGAGCCCTTCTTTCGAGCTGCTCTGCAATGCTTTCGCTTACGAGCTGAGCGTCGATTTCAGGTTTTTTGACTTCTTCGGTCTGAACAAAAACATCGGTAGCGTCTTTCGCAATCTTAAGGACCATTTCTTTGATCTTTTCGATTCCGACACCCTTTCTTCCAACTACTATTCCAGGCTTTGCAGTATGGATTATGATTTTCAGTCTTTCACCGGATCTTTCGATATCAGTTCTTGCGATACCTGCGGAATAGAATTCCTTTTTTACCGCCTTTCTGATTTTAAGATCTTCATGAAGCCACTTGCTATAATTTTTATGACTGTACCATACTGATTCCCAAGTCCGGGTAACCCCGAGCCTCAGCCCTATGGGATTAACTTTTTGTCCCAAAGTTCACCTCCGTCACTAATCTTTTGTGTTTTCAGCAAGCTCAATTGTAATATGGCTTGATCTTTTCAATATTTTAGCCGCTCTTCCCTGTGCTCTCGGCACGAATCTCTTCATAACCTGGCCTTCATCAACCATGATGGTCTTGATGAAAAGGTTATCGGGATCCATGTTGAAATTGTTTTCTGCATTAGCTATTGCAGAATCAAGCAGCTTTTTAAGAGCCAGCGCTGATTTTCTCGGCGTAAACTCTAAAATGTTCTTAGCATCGCCTGCTTTCTTCCCTCTCACGATGTCAGCGAGTTCTCTGACTTTCTGCGGGGACATCCTGAAATTTCTAAGCTTTGCTGTGACGATTTTCGTCTCCATTTCGCATCTCCAACGATCGAAAAAAATTAAGCGGTCGGCATTATACTCACGACCTAAAAAAATGCAAGAAATTATTTCTTGCTGCCACCGGAATGAGACCTAAAAGTCCTTGTCGGCGAAAATTCGCCAAGCTTAAATCCGACCATATCTTCTGTTACAAAAACAGGGATGAACTTCTGTCCGTTGTAAACGGAAAAAGTCAAACCCACCATTTCGGGGATAATGGTTGATCGTCTGGACCAAGTCTTTATCGGTTTTTTATCTCCACTGTCTATAGCCTTGACAACTTTGTTCCACACATGGGAATCAACGAAAGGCCCTTTTTTAACTGAACGAGGCACTGCAACCCTCCATAAAAATTACTACTATTTTCCTCTTCTTCTAATTCTGAACTTTTCAGTTCTCTTATTGCTGCGGGTGCGGAAACCTTTTGTCGGCTGTCCCCAAGGAGAAACAGGATGACGTCCGCCCGAAGTCTTACCTTCACCGCCACCGTGCGGGTGATCAACAGGGTTCATAACGACACCGCGGTTGTGCGGTCTTTTGCCTGCCCATCTTTTCTTGCCGGCTTTACCTTCTTTAACGTTGGAAATTTCCTGATTTCCGACTGTTCCGACGGTAGCTCTGCACTCAAGATGGATTATTCTGATTTCGCCCGAAGGCATTCTGACTGTCGCATGATCACCTTCTTTGCCGAGAACCTGAACACCGCTTGCAGCAGCTCTTGCGATCTGTCCGCCTTTTCCGATCTTAAGCTCGACATTGTGGATAAACGTTCCGACCGGGATGAAACGGATCTTCATCGAGTTTCCCGGTTTGATATCGGCTTCTTTTTCGCCTGCGGAAACGATAACGTCATTGACCATAAGTTTGTCAGGGGCGATGATGTATCTCTTTTCTCCGTCGTTGTAGAAAACAAGAGCGATACGGGCGTTTCTGTTCGGGTCGTATTCGATTGCCGCAATACGTCCCGGAACGTCGAATTTGTTTCTCTTGAAATCAATGACACGATACATGTTTTTGTTGCCGCCGCCTCTGAAACGGGAAGTGATCCTGCCCGTATTGTTGCGGCCGCCGGATTTTCTGATCGGTTCGACCAGAGATTTCTCGGGTTTCGACTTCGTGATTTCAGCGAAATCGCTGCCGGTCATGTTTCTGCGACCGTTGGAAGTCGGTTTGAAAATTTTGATACCCATAATTTACTCCGAAACCTTAAAAATTAGTTATTAAACACCTTCGACGAGATTGATTTTATCACCGTCTTTAAGTCTGATATAAGCCTTTTTCCAAGTCGATCTTCTGCCGATGTTGCGGCCGACTCTTTTAACTTTGCCGGCTGTGATGACAGTGTTTACGCTGACAACCTTGACACCGAAAAGAGCCTCGACTGCTTCTTTGATCTCTTCTTTCGTCGAGTCAAACTTTACTTCGAAAGCATAACCTTCTTTCGCGTCGCCGCTGGTAAGTGCGGAAGATTTTTCCGTAAGAAGCGGGCGTTTGATAATGTCAAAATATTTTTCCTTTTTCATCGTCTACTCTCCGTCATTGATTTCGCTGACTCTTTTTCTTCTCGGGTTGAGCCTGTTCTGAAGAAGCGCGTCAACATATTTTACAGATTCTTCGGTGAAAACGACATTCTTATACGCGATAAGGTCGTAAAGATTGATGACATCCTGCGGCAGGAAAGAGAACTCAGGAAGGTTTCTCATGCTGAAGTAGAAATTCTCCTCGTTTTCGCCTGCGATGATGACAGCTTCAGAAAAATTCCAAGTCCCTTTAAGAAGAGCAACGGCGTCTTTAGTTCTGATCTTGTCGAAATCAAAATTTTTGATTACGAAAAGATTGCCCGAACGAAGTCTGTCGGAAAGAACAGCCGCAACTGCAGCGGTTCTCTTTCTGAGCGGGACATTATAGCCGTAGCTTCTCGGCTGCGGTCCGAAAGCGGGAGCACCACCTCTGAGAGTGGATGATCTCATCGTTCCTCTTCTTGCTCTGCCCGTTCCTTTCTGTTTCCACGGTTTTGAATTTCCGCCGGAGATCGTAGCGTAGGTTCTTGTAGCGTGCGTACCCTGACGTACAGCTGCAAGCTGCATTTTTACGACTTCGGAAACAAGGACATTCTCTTTACCGTTGGTTTCTGCGTTGAAAACTCTGTCGCTGAGTTCAACTTCACCGATTTTTGCTTTTGTTTTATCAAATAAATCAACCTTAGGCATCTCCGCCTCCCTACTTCTTAATGTAAACAATGCTGCCTACGGAACCGGGAACGGCACCTTTGACAACGATTGTATTGTCAGCCGGAACAACTCTAACAACTTCGAGGTTCTTTACAGTAACCTGCTCGTTGCCGTAACGACCGGGCATATGTTTACCCTTCCAGATTTTGCCGGGGTTTACGTTCTGACCGACAGAACCTGTTCTTCTGTGGAATTTCGAACCGTGCGTTGTTCTTCCGCCGCCGAATCCCCATCTTTTTACGACGCCTGCAAAGCCTCTGCCTTTTGTGAAACCGGTTATTCTTACCTTTTCACCAGCTTTGAACATTGTTACATTGAGTTCGGAACCGAGTTCGTAGTTGCCGAGTTCAGCATCTGTAACTCTGAATTCTTTAAGTTTTCCGAAAACACCGCAGCCAGCCTTTTTGAAGTGACCTGCAGCGGGTCTCTTGACGTTTTTTTCCTTTCTTTCAAAACCGACCTGAATAGCGGTATAACCGTCTTTTTCGGTTTCTTTCTTCTGAATTACGAAGCACGGACAAGCTTCAATTACGGTTACAGGAACAACTACACCGTCTTCCTTGAAGATCTGAGTCATGCCTAATTTTCTTCCTATGAGTCCAGCAGCCATAGTTACCCTCTCTGCTTTATGACATAAAGTTTAAAAAACACCCCTAATAAGTTTTAATCTCAATTTCCACACCTGCGGACAAATCTGTTTTCATGAGTTCGTCCATCGTCTGGTTCGTGGGATTGAGTATGTCGAGAATTCTTCTGTGGATTCTCATTTCAAACTGCTCGCGCGATTTCTTGTCTACATGCGGAGAACGAAGCACGCAGTATTTGTGGATTTTTGTCGGAAGCGGAATAGGTCCAGCTATTCTCGCACCGCTGCGCGATACGGTTTCAATAATTTCGCCGACGGATTGATCAAGTATCTTGTGATCAAATGCCTTTAATTTGATTCTGATCTTGTCACTCACTTCAACACCTCGTAAAAAAAAACTTATTCAATAATCTTGGAAACGACACCAGCGCCGACCGTTCTGCCGCCTTCTCTGATTGCGAAGCGGAGACCTTCGTCCATTGCGATCGGAACGATGAGGTTTACATTGATCGTTACGTTGTCACCAGGCATTACCATCTTTACGCCTTCCGGAAGCTCAAGTGTACCGGTTACGTCTGTCGTTCTGAAGAAGAACTGAGGTCTGTAGCCTGTGAAGAACGGGGTGTGACGTCCGCCTTCATCCTTCGTAAGTACGTAGCACTCGCCCATGAACTTCGTGTGAGGAGTGATACTTCCAGGTTTCGCAAGGACCTGACCTCTTTCTACTTCGTCTTTCTTCGTTCCTCTAAGGAGGCAGCCTACGTTGTCGCCTGCTTCGCCCTGATCAAGGAGCTTTCTGAACATCTCTACGCCCGTAACTGTGGTTTCCTGCGTCGGTTTGATACCTACTATCTGAACCTTGTCGCTGACTTTGATTACGCCGCGCTCGATTCTTCCTGTTACAACTGTTCCGCGGCCGCTGATGCTGAATACGTCTTCGATCGGCATAAGGAACGGTTTGTCGATATCTCTCTGAGGATCCGGAATATAATCGTCGATCGCTTTCATAAGTTCGTGAATGCACTGGCATTCGGGACCGTTCGGGTCATCCGAGTTAAGTGCGTTCAGTGCGCTGCCCGGGATTATAGGAATCTCGTCACCAGGGAACTCGTATTTGCTCAGAAGCTCTCTGATTTCCATCTCGACAAGCTCGATAAGTTCGGGATCGTCAACCATATCTACTTTGTTAAGGAATACTACCATATAAGGTACGCCGACCTGACGGCTAAGAAGGATGTGCTCTCTTGTCTGCGGCATCGGACCGTCCGCTGCGCTTACTACGAGGATAGCACCGTCCATCTGTGCTGCACCGGTGATCATGTTCTTGACATAGTCTGCGTGACCGGGGCAGTCTACGTGTGCATAGTGACGTTTTTCCGTCTCGTACTCTACGTGCGCCGTTGCGATCGTGATGCCTCTTGCCTTCTCTTCAGGAGCCTTGTCGATGTTGTCGTAGCTGATGAACTCTGCGCCGCCTACTGCTGCAAGTGTCTTCGTGATCGCTGCCGTCAACGTCGTTTTGCCGTGGTCTACGTGACCTATCGTACCGATGTTTACATGCGGTTTGCTTCTTTCAAATTTCGCTTTTGCCATTTTTTCCTCCTTT
>CACZFE010000008.1 GCA_902780365.1 uncultured Spirochaetales bacterium | reverse complement strand
AAAATGCAGTCTGCAAAGCAAAATCACTTTTTTTCTTCGCGGACTTCGTTAGCTTTTGCGATGAAGTCTTTAGGTTCACCGAACTCTTTGTAGACTGATGCGAAGCGGATGAAAGCGACTTTGTCGACCTCTTTCAGCTCGTTCATGACGAGATCACCGATGAAACTCGTTTCGACCTCTTTTTTCTCGTAAGCCTGAAGTTCCTTTTCGATCTTGTCGATCATAAGGTCGATCGTTTCGGCCGAAACAGGGCGTTTCTGACACGAAATCATAAGCCCTTTTTTGATTTTGTTGCGGTCGTAAGGCTCTCTTTCGCCGTTTTTCTTTTTAACGACAGGCATGATTTCCTCGATTCTTTCATAAGTCGTGAATCTGCCGCCGCACTCTTCGCACTCGCGCCGTCTTCTGATTTCACAGTCATCTTTCGTGGAACGTGAATCAATGACTTTATCTCTGACGGAACCGCAGTATGGACATCTCATTTTGATACTCTGAAAAAATTTATGAAAAAGGACTATCTGTTGATGAGCGGGTATTTTTTGCAGATTTCGACAACTTCATTGTGAACTTCTTCAATAACTTTGCTGTCGATGATGCTGTCGTCAATACCGATTTTCGGGTTGAACTCGTTGCTTTTGATGTTCATGATGACTTTGTCCATAAGTCTTGCAACGTGGCGGACATCGTCTTCATTGAGACCTCTTGTGGTGAGGAAAGGAGTTCCTACGCGGATACCGCTCGTGATGAAAGGAGACTGGTCGTCGAAGGGAACCATGTTCTTGTTGACGGTGATGTGAGCCTTGTCAAGAGCCTTTTCGACGATTTTGCCGGTTTTGCCTTTGTTTCTAAGGTCGATGAGCATCAGGTGGTTGTCGGTACCGCCCGAAACAAGGTTGTAGCCCATTTTGTTGAATTCGTCAGCCATTGCAGCTGCGTTTTTGACAACCTGTGTCATGTAGACTTTGAAGCTCGGATCAAGCGCTTCTTTGAAGCATACAGCCTTTGCAGCGATGACATGCATAAGCGGGCCGCCCTGCATTCCGGGGAATACAGCTGAGTTGAGGTCTTTCTCGTATTCTTTCTTCGCGAGAACAAGACCGCTTCTCGGGCCTCTCAAAGTTTTATGGGTCGTCGAAGTTACGAAATCGCAGTAAGGAACTGGACTCGGATGAAGTCCTGCAGCTACGAGACCGGCAATGTGAGCCATATCGACCCACATGATCGCGCCGACTTTGTCGCAGATCTCGCGGATTCTTTTGAAGTCGATGATCCTCGGATAAGCCGAAGCGCCTGCAAGGATCATTCTCGGTTTATGCTCAACTGCAAGTCTTTCCATTTCGTCGTAGTCGATCCTGCCGGTTTCCTTCGCAACGCCGTAGGGAACGATGTTGTAAAGTTTTCCGGAGAAGTTTACCGGGCTGCCGTGAGTGAGGTGGCCGCCGTGGTTGAGGTTCATAGCGAGAACCGTGTCACCGGGTTTGCAGACGGTGAAGTAAACGCTCATATTTGCCTGGGAACCGCTGTGGGGCTGAACGTTCGCACATTCTGCGCCGAAAAGTTCGCAAGCTCTCTCTTTCGCAAGTTTTTCGACCTGGTCAACAACTTCGCAACCGCCGTAGTATCTCTTTTTCGGATAACCTTCGGCATATTTGTTGGTCAGCAGCGAACCTTGCGCTTCCATAACAGCGTTGCTTGTAAAGTTTTCGCTGGCGATAAGTTCAAGACCGCCTTCCTGTCTCTCTGCTTCTTTTTCGATGATGGCTGCAACTTCCGGGTCAACGCTCGGGATGTACTTCAGATTCAACATTTTATCCTCCAAAAAAAGTTAAAAAACCAAAAAAACCGCAAGAGTTTAATAATAATAAATTATTTTGCAAATTGTCGTTTTTGCTGATGTTGAAAGTTCCTGATCCGGCAAAGGTCCGTGATGCAGTCTTAATAGCCGTTCGGGTTGTTTTTCTGCCAGTTCCAGCTGTCGCGGCACATTTCGACGATGCCGTTTTCCGCAGTCCAGCCAAGTTCGTTTTCGGCTTTTTTCGGTGAAGAATAGCACTGCGCGATGTCGCCAGGGCGGCGCGGACCGATTTCGTACGGAATCTTGAGACCGTTTGCCTCTTCAAAGGCGTGAACTATATCCAGAACGCTGTAACCGGTGCCTGTTCCCAGGTTGTAAATTGCGACTCCGCACTTTTTTTCGATTGCTGCAAGCGCTTTGACGTGGCCTTTCGCGAGATCAACGACATGGATATAGTCTCTCACTCCGGTGCCGTCGTGAGTTTTGTAGTCGTTTCCGAAAACTGTGAGATGGTCGAGTTTACCCGCTGCTACCTGCGTGATGTAAGGCATGAGATTATTCGGGATTCCTTTCGGATCTTCGCCGATAAGCCCCGATTTGTGCGCTCCGACGGGGTTGAAGTAGCGGAGAAGCACGATATTCCACGGGTTCGGATCGTTCGTTTTGATGTCGGCAGTATGGAAATCAATAAGAATCTCTTCGAGCATAGATTTGGTCTGACCGTAGGGGTTTGTGCATTTTCCTTTCGGACATTCTTCAGTGATCGGAACGAACGCCGGATCGCCGTAAACGGTTGCTGAAGAACTGAAAATTATGTTTTTGCAGCCGAAACTGCGCATAACATCAAGCAGGACCAAAGTCCCATATATATTATTTTCGTAGTATTTCCACGGCATTACAACTGATTCGCCTACCGCTTTGAACCCTGCAAAGTGGATACAGCAGTCAAAACAGTTTTCCGAAAATATTTTTGTCAAAGCCTCTTTGTCGCGGATATCTGCTTCATAAAATCTGATTTTTGCGCCAGTGATCTGCTCAACTCTTGCTATTGCCTCGGGTTTTGAGTTCGAAAAGTTATCGACGATAACAACGCTGTGTCCTGCGTTTACAAGCTCAACTACAGTATGCGAGCCGATGTATCCGGCACCGCCTGTTACCAGAATATTCATCTCAACTCCTTAAATTTATTTATCAAATTATTAGTCGAGGGATCATGTGAAAAAATTTTTTCCAAGTTTTCAAGTTCAGGCAGGATCTTTGTTGCCAGCTGTTTTCCGAGTTCGACTCCCCACTGGTCAAAGCTGAAAACATTCCAGATCAGCCCTTGAGTGAAGATTTTGTGCTCATAAATCGCGATAAGTGCCCCTAGAGTGTGCGGCGTGATCTTTTTGACAAGTATCGAATTTGTCGGCCTGTTCCCAGTGAAAACCTTGAACGGAAGGAGCTTTTCGATCTCTTCCGGCGATTTTCCCGCTTTTTCAAGCTCGGTTTTTGCTTCTTCGGCAGTTTTTCCGTTCATAAGCGCTTCAGTTTGGGCAAAAAAGTTTGCAAGCAGCTTTACATGATGGTCTCCGACAGGGTTGTGCGAAACCGCAGGTGCGATAAAATCTGCAGGGATCAGCTTCGTGCCCTGATGGATAAGCTGATAAAAGGCATGCTGCCCGTTCGTACCGGGTTCTCCCCAGATTATCTGACCAGTCTGGTAGCCGACAGGTTTTCCCGTTCTGTCGGTGCTTTTTCCGTTCGATTCCATGTCACCCTGCTGCAAATATGCTGCAAAACGGTGCATATACTGATCGTAAGGAAGTATCGCGTGAGTCTCTGCGCCGAAAAAATTGTTGTACCAAATCCCTAAAAGCCCTAAAATCACAGGGATATTCTTTTCAAATGGCGCGGTTTTAAAGTGCCTGTCCGCCGCGTATGCACCTTTTAGAAGCTCTTCAAAATTTTCATATCCGATAACGCAGGCGATACTTAAGCCTATTGCACTCCAGAGCGAGTATCTTCCGCCTACCCAATCCCAGAATTCAAACATATTTTCCGGGTCGATACCGAACTCTGTTACGGCTTTCCTATTGGTCGAAAGGGCCGCAAAGTGCTTTGCGATATCGTTTTCCGAGCCGCCGTTTTCCAGAAACCACTTTTTCGCAGTGTTTGCGTTGGTCATCGTTTCAAGAGTCGTGAAAGTCTTTGACGCGATCAGGAAAAGTGTTGTTTCAGGATTAAGTTTCTTTAAAGTTTCGGCAATGTGCGTGCCGTCTATATTCGAAACGAAAAATACCCGCAAACCCACTTTCCAAAAGGGTTTCAGAGCTTCCGTAACCATCACAGGGCCGAGGTCGCTGCCGCCGATCCCGATGTTTACGATGTCGGTCACCGGTTTTCCCGAAAAACCGAGCCATTTTTTGTTTGAAACCTTGTCAGCAAAGGCTTTCATCCTGTTTTGAACGCGCCTGATGTCGTCTTTGACGTTGCGGCCGTCAACCATTATCGGATCATCCGAAAAATCGCGGAGAGCTGTGTGCAGCACGGCTCTTTTTTCGGTCTCGTTTATCTTTTCGCCGCGGAACATCGCATTGATCCCCTCTTTCAAACCTGCTTCTTCCGCAAGATCGAGCAGAGCCTGCATGACTTCCTTGTCGATAAGATTTTTGGAATAATCGAGAAAAATATCATCTAAGGAAACCGAAAAATCATCAGCTCTTCCGGGATTTTCCTTAAAAAGTTTTCTTAAATCGAAAGAGCGGCTTTTCTTGATGTTTTCAAGCGTTTCCCAGGATTTAAGTTTTGTCGGATTGTTTTTCGGCAGCATAGTTCCTCCGCAAATTATTTTTCGTAAATTTCTTCTTCCTTAACTTTGAAAATGAGGTAAAGACCCAATAAAAACAGAACAAATTCAATAAGTTGACCCATTGTGACAAATTTGAACGCAAGGGGTTCCTCGCGTAAAAACTCGATGATAAAATTAAAAAATCCATATCCTGAAAGCACTGTTCCGGCAATAATGTTCTTTTTCACCTTGAATCTGTTCATGAGGACAACCGAGATGAAAAGCAGAAGCATCGATACAATGATATAAAGCTGCACCGGATGTACCGGAAGCGACTCGACATAACGTGACGGCAGGAGCCTCTTCATATACTGCTGTTTTGATACAAGGCTTGCCGGCGGGTAGGTTATCGCAAAAATTCCGCTGTAAAGTTTACCGAAGCAGCACCCTTCAAGGAAACAGTTTATTCTTGTCAGCGCGGCGAAAAGCGGGAAGGGGTAAAGGATCGCGAAAGTAAGTTTTTTGGCATCCTTCACGCAAAACAGAAGGACTATTGAAAGAATCAGAATGCCGCCGGTTATCGAAAAGCCTTTGAATGCCATAGTTAAAACAGCTTTGAACGAGGCGAAACTGTCTATTTTCTGGATCACTTTCCAAGAAGAGGAAAGAAACGGAAAGAGGTTCCCCGAAACCAGAATGATGAGAAGCGGAGCTATGGCTGCACCGGCAAGGGAAATCAAGCCGGTTTTGATAAGGATTTTTCTGTTTTTGCGGATACCGGTGTTTTTTTTCACCAGCAGAAACCATATAAGCACATCGATCAGAAAAAGGACCGGAGTGACATATCGGGCGATGTTTACGACTCCACCGGAAAGCCAGTTTATCATTTCACACCTCTATTTTTAATCCGTCAACGGCCGGCAGAACGTTTTCCGGCAGCTTTTTCAAGGTCTCCGAATAGTCGAAAGTGTGGTTCATGTGAGTGAGATATGCTCTTTCAGGCGCAAGATACTTGATGATGTCGAGTATTTCCTCGAAACTGAAGTGGGTCGGGTGCTTCTTTTTCCAGACTGTCGATGAAATTGCCAGCAGTTTGACGCCCTTGGCTTTGTCGAGTTCGGCAGGTTCTATTGAATTTATGTCAGCGAGAAGGGCAAAATCCTTGAAACGGAGGCTCGTTACGACTGTTTCTCCGTGCTTGTGACGGATCGGCAGAAGAGTCATATTTCTGAACTGCACAGGTTCTTTTTCTACAAAAACCGGCTTCAGAAAAGGGCGGGGGAGGTATTCGTTCTCAAAAAACAAGTAAGGAAAGCGTTTCTGCGCGATCTCAAAAGTCTCGCGGCTGATAAAAAATGGGAGGGGCTCGTCTTTTCTGAACGAAGCCATCCTCATGTCGTCGATCCCGGCGAAATGGTCGCTGTGGGCGTGCGTCAGCCAGCCTGCATCGATATGCGAGACTTGTGATCTCAAAAGCTGCTGCCTGATTTCGTAGGGAAAATCTATCTGAAGGACGGTTTCATCCTCAATCAAAGTCATCGAAAAACGAGTGCGGCGATTGCGTTCGTCTGTCAGTTTGCAGACATCGCAGTCGCAGAAAAGCTGCGGGACTCCGGTGGATGAGCCCGTTCCGTTGAAAATTACAGTCGTCACTTGAACATTCTCTTAAAAAAGTCTTTGAGAAAGGAGCGTTTCTGGTTTATCGCCTTTTCATATTCTTCGATAATGTTATCCTTCGCTTTTATCAGATTGTCCTTCTGCCTTATCGTTTCTTCGAGTTCCGCGATCTTTCTTTCCAGTCTCGCGATTTTTTCTTCGGGAGTTTCGTTTTCGGGAACGGTTTCCTCAACGGCTTTTTGCACGCTTTTTTCCGCGGTTTCCTGTGTCTCGACGACATCGGCGATCGGAAGGGTCTTGTCCGGATCGTCAAATTCTTCCGGTTCTTTCGGTGTTTCGGGAATTTCCGATGTTTTGGGCTCTGGTGCAGGACTCTCTTTTTTCGTTTCTTTTACTTCCTGCGGCTGCGGTTTTTCGGGAGCAGGAGTTTCCGGTTCCGGCTCAGGTGCGGGAGAAAGTTCTTTTTTGTTTTCTTCGGGTTGTACGGGTTCTTCCTGAGCGTTTCCGCTTTCCATGAAAAGCAGTTTCTGCTCCTCGATCTGCTCTTTAGTTGACATTACAACTTTTATTGTGATTTTCGGGAAGGCGGAAAGCTGGCCGTCGTCATTTTTGAAGACTACAAGAATACGTACTTCAGGAGTCTGTTTTAAATATTCCTCGGTCTCGCGCTGGGAAACCTGGGAATGCACCGTGTATTGAGTTTTCCGGTCATCTTCTTTCATAAACACTGTGAAAAAGGGCTGAGCACAGTTCTTGTCAGTGTAGAAGACACCATTAATATTGATTTTGCTGGGTATTTCTCTTGTCAGAATTGAAAGGACATACTCTCTTTGCTCCGAAATATAGGCGATGGAGCCGTATTTCATAAGCAGATCTTCCACTCTGATTTTCTGAGGAGCCGCTTTTTGCATATCGGGTTCGAACGCCACAAGGTTGTGGATTGCGTTTTTATATTCGATGTTGTGCCTGACACAGAAAATTCTGACAGGAGGTATCCTGTTTCGGATATAATGTTTTCTTGATGTCTCGTCGAAGTTGATGTTGTTCTGGTCGTCTATGGTGAAATTAATGTTTCCCATAATGAAAAACATTAGTGTTTTTGACTGCTTGTTAAGAAAGAAAGTGAGATACGGAAATTCGGCATCAAGCTTTTTAAACCATGCTTTATACTGTTCGTCCTGAAGTTTATTTGAAAGGTCAAAAGCACTTAACTTATCGAATTTTATGGAGATATTGTTTTCGTTTTCTGCGGAGAGCCTGCTATCCGGCGCGATTTTTTCGATACATGACTTTATCTGGGAAATATCGCCGTTCAGAATTTCTTCTTTTGAGATCCTGATCTCCATTTTTTTCTCCATTTAGATAAAACAAAAAACTTGTATCTCTTATCACAAAAGAGAGTTGTTTTCCAGTGTTTTTAAGGCTATTTTGCGTTTATTTTGCTTTTGTGGCGGTTGTAGAGAAGCATCGCCGCAATCGAAAGAATGCCGAAAGATGAGAGGACGATCCAGATTTTCCACGGAGCGTAGGCGTCCCAGAGAAGCTGGTTGGCAGCATATTTGTCAAGTCCTGTAAGTTCCTGAAAATACGGGAAAAAGTCGAATGTATCGATATTCATTTTCGCGATGGTTTCGGGCAGAAGGTTGTCCGGATTTGCTGCTTTATAGTCGTCAACGACTTTCACAAGCGTTTCAAGCGGAACCTTTTTGACTTCCAGAAGATACTGCTTCGTGATCTGAAGTTTGTTGGCGAAAGCATCGTAAAGCGGGCCCGAAACGACGTTTCCGACGATCCAGCCGACTGCGAACGGAATGTTCGAAAGTCCCATGTAAAGAGCTTTTTTGTCGGCAGGGGCGTTTACGCCGATGTATTCGCTGAATTTGGGCGAGCAGGTCATTTCGCCGAGACTGAAAAACGCTATGCAGATCGCTGTCACAACACCCGCCATCGTGATACCGGCACAGAAAAAGGCTATAGTTGTGAGGCATATTCCGGCCGTTATTGCGACAAGACGCGGGAATTTGCCTGTGACCACGCTCCACGGAACGACAAAAAGGACGATGCAGAGCGAATTTATGTTGATGAACTGTTCCGCTTTGACGCTGCCGTTGTCGGTCATGAACGAAGGCAGGATCTTTGCCAGAGCGCGGCTGTCGGTCCACTGGTCGATGAAATTCGGGTAAAGATCCCAAAGCTGCATGAACATGAGCCAGAAACCGCTGAAAATAAGCAGGAAAATCATGAAATCCTTGTCTTTCAGCGCAGTCCAGGTGTCATTGAGGGCATCTTTCGCGGATTTTGTAGCCTTTAATTTGTCTGGCTCTTTGAAGAGGAAAGTTGCCGGAATGTAGTTGCAGGCAGTTACTATCGCCGCCGCGTAGAAAACGTAGCTCCAGGTGTAGCCGTCGGCGTCGTTTCCGCGCAGAGTGCTCGCCATGACAGGGGCTAAAAGACCTCCGATGTTTACGACCCAGTAGAAAATTCCGTATCCGACAGAGCTGTTTTCTTCAGTAACAGAACTTGCGACAGTTCCCTGAATTGGCGGCTTGAAAATGGCGGTTCCCGTTCCGACCGCGATTCCCGCAAGCATCATGCTCCAGAAACCAGCAGCATTCGCCATCAGAATGTAGCCGAAAACATTGGTCGTAAAAGCGATGTAAAGACTTTTTCGGTAGCCGAGATAGTTGGCAAAAGAGCCGCTCAGCATCGGAATAAGGCTCTGACACGCAGCCCATACGCCGAAAATAAGCCCTTTTTCAGTGAAAGTAAGTCCGAGACCGTGCTTGTCGGCAGTCGCTATCATCCAGAGCGGAAGGACAGCACGCACCGAGAAAAACGCCAGACGCTCGAACATCTCCATAATGTTGGCGATCCAGAAATTCCTCTGAAATCCTGAAACCTGGGATTTGAAACTCATATCAACCTCTCAATAAAAATAAATCATTAGCGTTATAGCGGAATAAAGTTACATCGGCAAGATTTTTATTGTTATCCAAGCGAATTGTCGATTCCTGCAAAAGCGGAAAACTCCCGTTCATAAGTTTTGTCCTCTGCCACGCTGTATGCGACTTGAACCAGGTAGATTTTGTTATTTTTTTCAGCACGGAAGTCGATTTCGCGCCCTTTGTTGCTGTAAACAGAGACTTCATAACCCATGTAGACAAGTTCGTTCAGAACGATGTTTTCAAGGTTGTGAGTAAGGTCATAGCGCGAACCTTGAATTCTGATGCTGTTGAACGAAACATCCTCGTCATAAAGTTTGTAGTAGTAGTTCAGCTGCGCCTTTGCTTTCGGTGAGTAAAGTGGAATATCGCTGATCACATAGGCTTCTTTCAGGTATTCGATATACTTGATAACAGTCGGAACCGAGACGGAAACACCCTGGCTTTTCATGTAGTTGGAAATTGATTTTGCACTGAAAATACGGGCGTTTGAAACCAGAATGTAGTCAACGATGCGCTCAAAAACATCTTTTTTTCTGATGCCGTATCTGTTTTCAAGGTCGTTGTAGATGATCGTTGCGCCGAGATCATTCAGATAACGTTTCAGCGCTTCTTCGTCTGGCTGCTCCATTGCCGCAGGAAAGCCGCCCCAGACCAGATAGTCGGCAATTTCAAAGCGGCGCCCGAGCTTTTCAGCATATTCTTTCGCTTCGCGGTAAACAAACGGTCTCACGCGGAAAGAGACATATCTTCCGGAAAGTTCTTTCGTGAATTCTTTCGAGAGAAGTTTCGAGTTGCTGCCGGTAACAAACACCGATGTGTTGTAAAGGCGCAGTGTCCGGCAGGCTTCGTTCCAGGCTTTGACATTCTGTATTTCATCAAGAAAAATGTAGAGTTTTTCATCACTTAAATAGCTGTTCACATAAGAAATAAGAGCATCGGCATCCGGAATTTTGTTTCTGACAGGACGCAGATCAAAGTCGAGAAACAGACACTTTTTGCCAGATTTTTCAAGCTCGGCCATCACCTGTTTCATAATGACCGATTTTCCGCACCGCCTGATTCCCGTAATGATTTTGACCAGATCGCTTTCGTAAAAAGGCCTTATCTGCCTGATGTAATGTTCTCTTGTGATCATAGTTCCTCCGATTTTTGCCGCAAAAACACTTTTTGCACCTCATTCTATTTTAACATTTTGCAGGAATCAAGAAAATCTTAAAGTACTATTTTAACATTTTGCAGTTTTGTGAAAAATCTTAAAGTAGGGCGAGGCTTGGTATCAAAAAGAGGCTGTTGAGCCTGTTTTAACGGTCACATCGGCAAGATTTTTGACCCTCTATCCTTCAACTCGTGCAGATTTTCTGCAAGACGGCTCTGCGCATCGGGATCGCGTATGTCGTAGAGCCAGTTGCGGTCGAAACACTCTGTTACCTGCTGATTTCCCCGCGAACCGATCAGAAGGCTGTAAAATTTTGTCCCCTTCTCTTTTTCAGCCGCGACCGCCTCTTTCAGCTCATCGGAAAAAGGGCGCATTATGAAATCGGAGACCACGAGGACATCTGCGTTTCTGTAATTTTCCGTATGCAGCATTTCCGCCGCATGCTCCAGAGCATCTGTCGGGTCGGTCCCGCCGTTGAACGACATCCTAAGGAACCGGACAAGCCTTGCAAGGGCCTCTTTCGTGTTGAACTCGCTCAGATCAAGTGTCTCGATTTTTGTTGAAAAAGAGATCAGATAACACTTTCTCTCTTCTTTGACCGCGATTTTTGCAAGCGCAAAAGTTATTGTTTTTGCTATCTTTTCCGGCATGCCGTGCATTGAACCGCTCGTATCGGCGCAGATGATTACGGGGCCTTTCCGTTCATTGACTTTTATTTCCTCTTCCTCTGTCGAATGTTCTTCCCGACAGCTTCTGACCCGGTTCGTATAGGCGTATGAAAGGAGTTTTTTCTCGGCAAATTTCTGCGCGAAACAGATTTTCGCCGACGGATTCTGCGACATGGCGAGTTCTGACGGAAGCACTGAAGATATGGCTCCGCCGAGACTCAGCCCCGATATCTGCCCTCTGTATGCCGGTTTCGGATGGAATTCGGTTTTTATCCCGATTTTGTCGCGCAGTTGTCTTTCATACCGTTCGCTTTCTGCGTTCTGCCGTCCGATGAGAGCGGCAAGCTCCTGCAATGATCTGTTGTTTTCAAGCAGGTCAGCGAAATTTTGCAGGACTTCAAAGCCAGAATCGCTTAAGACACTGCCGGAAAGACTCCACAGAAGTCCTGAATTTTTGGTGAAAGATGAAAGCAGATCCTCAAGTTTTTTAAACTGTTCTATTTTTTTATAGAGTTCTTTGAGATAATCCTTTCTCCTTTTTTCCGTCTGTTCGAGCTGCCATGCGGCGTGGCGCACCGTAAGAGATGTTTTCAGGTCGTTTTTCAAATTGCGGGCCAGAGGTTCGAGTTCGGCATTCTTACTTTTAAGCAGTCCGGCATAAAAGCCGAAGTCTGCCGAATTGTTTCTGCCTGTCGCGGTCCTGTAAAGATTTTCCCTGTATTTTTGCAGGTTTGCAAAAAGAGTTTCATTGCTGACACTATCAGTTTTAAGCAGAAAAACATTTTCCTCATAAAATGGATTATCGGGATTTTCCAGGTCGGTTTCATCGTAAGTTTCCGAAAGTATCTCCAGTATTTCGGCCTGGATCTCAGAGCTCAGCACGGGATGAGTCGCTGCGAAATCAAGAAGTTCCTTCTGCTCCCGGTTTTCCGTCAGAATGAATTTTCCGGTCTCTTTTGCAGCGGCATTGTCGGCAAAAGCGAGCTTTTCCGAATCGTCAAGCGACGGATCTAAGGCATCGGAGAGGCTTTGCGCAAGAGCCTTTCTTTCCGTTTCTCCGCCGAAAGCGGAAGAGCCGAACTTTATGAATCTGCGGATTTTATTGTTTTTCATCCGCTGCCTCCATGCCTGCATACAGTTTCCGTTCTTTTTTCAATCTTATTCCGGCATCTTCAAGCTGCTTCAGTGAATCGTTTACCGGAGCAAGGATAAGATCGCAGAAATGCTCTTCCGCAAAGATATTCTGCCTGAAAGATCTGCTCTGCGCCGCTTTGAAATCAGACACTTCTTTTAGAGAAGAGTTGATGGCGGCAAGGATCTTCTCATACCACTGCGTGTCGGCTTTTTTCCGGCGGAACTCGAAGGAAACGCTGTTTTCAAAAACTTCGGGGTTTTTAATGAGACCTTTTCCTTTGATCGTCCTGAATTTTACGGAACACTCCTGCGTAACGTTGTTTGACGAGTTTATCCAGCTCAACTTTTGTGCCGGAATATCGAGTTTGAGGGAAAGTCCGCCTCTTTCAGCGAGCCGGTTTTTCTCGACGCTGTAGTAATCGCCGTTTGGAGCAATGAATCTGATGTTGTAGTATGCTCTTCTGTTCCGGCCGTAAAAATCGGGAACGGCTACTGGCAGATTGACGGAACGGACCAGTTCGCATGTCTCGCTCCCGTCAGCCATAACTACTTTTTCCACTTCGAATCTGTCCTCTTCCGTTTTGTAAAACAGTTTCAGTATGCTGTCGTGGAAGTTTTTGATCATCTCATTTATCTCATTTATGTCGAAGTAAAAGGCCTCCCCGTACTGTCGCAGTATTTCTCCAATGATTTCAGAACTTTCCTCGCATTGTTTAGCAGTGTTCCAGATGCAGTATCCGATAAGCGGATAGTCCATAAGACCGACTGAATCACGTCCGTTCAGAAATGCGCTCGTTTTGAGGATGCGGACGATTTTTTTCCAGCGGCGGTCCGAAACGTAGTAGGTTTCGTCCTCTCCGTGGTCTTTATCCGAATTGCGGAGCGCGAGTTCTTTTCTGACGGATGTGATCACCTTTTTCACCTCAGGACCGAGTTCTATCCTATCGATTTTGCTCTGCCAGCTTTCCACTTCGGAAAAACTGAGCAGGAATGATGCGGTTCCGGCAGGAACTTCCTGTTTTCTCTCTCTGCCGTCAACGACTTTGAAAAAATCCTCTTCGTTTGAGACGGGATTGACCGGCACGCGCAGGATGAATCTGTCCCAAAGCGCCTCAAGTCCGCGGTTTTTCTCGGGAAGTTCGTTGGATGCCGCGGCAAGGGAAACGAGCGGAACTCTTTCGATTTTGTTTCCGTTGTGGAAGATCCTTTCGTTCACGATGGTGAGAAGCGTGTTAAGGATCGCGGGGCCGCTTTTCCATATCTCATCCAGAAATGCGACTTTCGCACTCGGAAGATAACCGGCCGTCTGGCGTATGTAGCGGCTCGGCTTCTCGTTGAGAGCCGAAAGATCGACAGGTCCGCAGATCTCGTCGGGAGTCGAAAACTCGTTCATCAGATATTCGAAATATCCGCCGTTTTCGGTATCAGGCACGCCGTCTCTGTAAAAATCGCTGAACGCAGCAGCAATGCGGCGGCTTATCATGCTTTTCGCGGTTCCGGGAAGCCCGAGAAAGAAAATGCTTTCCCCCGCAACAGCGGAAAGAAGCGCGAGTCTGACAGCCTCCTCCTTGCCGTAAAGACCGCGGTTCAAATAAGAAAGGATAGCTTTGATTCTCTGAGGCAGAGCTTTTTTCTCTACAGATGCTTTTCCTTCAATTTCTGACATGGTTTTCCTCCGTAAAATTATTGTTGGTTTGTTGAATTTATTTAATGGGAATAGATGTTTTTATGATTTATGCAAGCTTTTAAAAAATGTTGGAAGCGGCCGTTTGCTCCTTCAGGATTTTTCTGGAATTATTTCCCTGTTTGGCAATGGTTTTTCTTGTAATATCTGATAGTCAAATAAGCTCCTTTTCCGACGGTTGGCGAAATAATTTCATCATTACCCGCCATCAAATCACACATTGTATCACAACATGTCGGCATTCTGTGATCACCATTTTTCGCAGGATATCCCCCCAATTCTCTGTGAATATCTCCAGAGGTTAAATCAATGTAATCACCTGTCATCCGGTTGATTTTAGATCTGATGAGATTTTCAAAATCTTTTTTCGTAACCATGTGACCCTCCAAAAAAAGTTAAAAACACCGAAATTTATCTAAAATTTTCATTTTTTATCTGTCAAGCATTCCGTTTTTTAAGAAAGTAATTTTCATATTTCGCAGTTCTTCAATTTTGGCTTCGAAACCTGCATTAATCCAACCATGTTGTGCATGAGGATGGTCTTCACACCACCATCTTGGATCACCTGCAGATGGCGGCAAATCAAACCCCAGAATTTCTTCAATTTCCAAGAATGTTAACGGCACACATGTTTTGCCTGAATTTTTTAGAAAAACACCCAACTTATAATATTTACTGAAATTTGTTTTGTCCTTTTCTGTAAATTTATTCTTTACCAAAATGGTCTTTTTTGCTGTATGACCAAAATCATTATGAGGAGCTTCGCGGTTAATTTTTATAAAAGTAACTACTTCATCCACCAAACTAACATTGGATACGGTATACCCTGCTGCCGCCCAACCACCTGTTGCTTGAGTGTGACTCTTATCCCACTCCCACCACGGGTTATATTCTCTGGCACTTTTGGGCAAAACATCTCCAATGATTGTTTCAATTTCCTTGAAAGTAAGCGTCACTCTTTGTTCACCTGAATTTTTCAAATAATCGCGCAAAGGACTGTACTTGCTCATTTGAATTCCCCTCTAAAAATTAAATCAAAACCCCCTTTACCTCTGATATTTTTCGATCATGCATTTTTCGTTTCATCCAGTTTGTTTCCGCAATTCGGGCAATAATTGAAATTTTCTTTAAGAATGGTCCCGCACTTCGGACATTTTTTGATTTGTTTTTCTCCGCAATAAGGACAAAAAACGAATCCTTTGTTTATAGGTCTGGAGCAAGAAATGCATTTTTTCACTTCATCTTCACCCTGAGCCGTTAGGGTGTCGTCATTGTCTTTTAATATTTTCACAAAATCAACACAATATACTTCTTTTTCTTCATTGTTTTCATCTTTGATCTTTTTTTTATAAATAGCGGCGACTTCGTAGCCTTCATAGCCTTCATCTTTATCTTTATCCTTCATCCATCCTTGTTTCGCCTGCGGGTTTTTTATGCAGTTGCCCCACCATTCACGGTGGTCGTAAGCGCTGTCGGGAAGCTTATGGCGGGATTCTTTAAGCAAATCGTTGATCTTATCAAAAGTGAGCGTCACTTTCTTTTGCCCAGATTCTTTCAGATACTTTTTCAATGGTATGTAAAGATCGGTTTTTCTTCCCATGCCGAAATCTCCTGTAAAATCAATAACAACAAAGAACGCCGCATTGTACATAATTTAATTTTTATTGCTATATTTTTTTGACTGGAACAAAAACCCCGGCTTCTCTCTCGGATTTGTAGGGAAAGAAGCCGGGATCGCCAAAAGCTATTTGCTAGCTTTCCTTAATTTTTTCAACGGTTTGACTGTTTCGCAAGCTTTGGGGTGATGATTGTCTTTGATATTAAGAGGCCGCAGATATCTGCCGTTGATCAGACTTTTTTCGATGCTTTCGATCTCTTCTTTCGCTGCTTCCGACTTGACTGCGTTTTTGCTTTCGAACCATTCGACATAAAGTTTGTCGATAAATTCGTCTGTCGCTTTTTTGTCGTACTGATTACGAGCGACAATACTTGAAATGCTCTGGCGGAGTGTCGAAAGCGTGCCGTTCTTGACCTTTGATGCCGTGTGCTTGTCGTTTACATGCCAGTCCAGCCTTTTGAGCAGAGATTCCTTAACGGCAATTCCCACATAAACACAGTACAAATCCCCCTGTTTTTCAAGTACACTGACTATTTCCGGCGTATTGGCATTCAAAGCATTCAGGATAAGATCGAGTTCGTTCTTTTTTGCCCACCATTTGTAATAACCGGGGCATTTTGGAAGTGTCTGCAGGATGTTTTTGTTTCTCAGATTTTTAGCTTGAATCATCATAATTCCTCCTCTTATTTTTCAGCCTTAATGCTGTTTAAGTTTATGCAGTTACTGTTTATGTAGTTAAAAATAACATAGTGACCGAGATTCGGAAGCAGATTTTCGTAGTACGATGTTCCTCCGAAGATATAGAATACATCGTTGTTAAGATCATATTTTTTGGCCAATTTGGCAATCACTGCTTCGGCCCATTTAGCCTTGTAGTTTTTTTTCTGTTTTCCTAAATACATATTGTAATAGGAAATCAGATCGTTTTTTTCCAGGAGACCGTATTTAGCCGACAGGATGCAGAAGTCATCGAATCCGTTTCTGAAAGTTCCGTTTTTTGAGTCAAAACAGTAATCTTTAGATTTCTTGAAAGTGTTGCCTGTGTAGATTTCCTGTGCCTTAAATTCAGCAGTTTCGTTTTTTTTGCTCTCTTTCAATTTTTTTGAACTGCAGGCGATTAAAGCGATTTTTCTCATTTTTTCCTCCAATATTAAAGTCCTAATTTTTTTCTGTCGTCATCTGAAAGCAGATCCTTGTGATCTATGATAAAGCTTGCTGCTTCGCTGGCTGTCACAGATTTTCTTCCTCTGAAAAGCTGTCTATGCGGATCATCGGTATACTTGTAGTAGATTTCTCCCTTAACTATTCCTTTTTCCTTGAGGATTCTGACATCCTCATCTGTCACGTTGTTCCCGTAGCAGTAAAAATTGCCGCCGATATAAGTTGTCGTGAGGTCGTTGATGTTCTCGATCTGGTTGAAAGAACAGTCAAAATCACCGCCCACATATTCCGGGGCTCCCTTCAAAGATTTAAGTTTGTTGTAGGAACAGTTGAAATTTCCGTTTACTCTCATGTCTTTCTCCATAAAAAAATGATAATAAAATCAAATGGATACCGACCTCGGAGGCCGGCGTCCGAATATTTACGCACAGTATCCTATTTTTCCTGTTTTCCTGTTGCCGTTGTCCTTTTCGCTCTGGATACGGCAGAGCTCTTCTACTATGAACGCGGAATTGATCTCCGACTGCTTCATAAAGCGCAGTTTCTGGGCGAGAACTCCGAAATCTCCGGGAGCCGCCGAATTGAAATCAGCTATTCTCGCGATATCCGAATCGCTGAATCCGTATTTTCCGAAGTAACTTTTAAGAAGGGCGGCAATTCCTTCGCGCTCAAGCGGCTTGAACTCGACGATCGCGTGAAAACGGCGGTTCATAGCAGGATCCATGATCTTTCTCAGGTTTGTCGTGCAGATGAAGATCCCGTCAAACTCCTCCATCTGGGTCAGAAATTCGTTGACCTTGGTGACTTCCCAGCTTTGAGAAGCGCTTTCTCTGTTTCTGAAGAACGAGTCGGCTTCGTCAAGCAGAAGGATGCTGTTCGATTCCTCTGCTTCCTCGAAAGCCTCGGCGATTTTCTTCTCCGTTTCACCCACATATTTATCCAGAAGATCCGAGGCGCGTTTGATGATGATCTTCTTGTCGAGTTTTTCTGCGATATAGCGGGCGAACTCGGTTTTGCCGGTTCCGCTGAGCCCATAGAAAAGCAGCCTTATACCGTTTTCTGACGAGCCGTTAGATCTCGAGAATTCTTCAGCATTCTGTATCATCTCGACTATGGAATCGGGACTTATGGATGTGTTGAGAGCGTGCAGATCGTAACCCGATTTTGTTTTTTCGCGCATTTTCGACTTTTTGGTTCCTTCGCACAGAAGAGCCGAATTTGCATCGAAAATTTTATCGATACAGCTTTCAAGTTTCGCAGAAGCCACACTCTCAAGATTCTCTATCGTTTTCACCACGTTATCGACCGAAGAACCTGTGACGTTGTATTTTTCTATCGATTTGAGGACCCTTGTCCTGAGATTTTCGTCGATATTGAGAACAGCAAGTTTCGACAGGGCGATATTTCTGAGCTGTTCTTTCGACATCATCGTGAATTTACAGGAAAAATTAAACCTGCGTCTGGTTGAAGTGTCTATCTGTTTTGTGTGGTTTACGATCCAGATGACTTTGTTTTTGTTGTTCTCCAGCATCTTGTTGATGATTCCTTTGTTTCTCGACGGTGCAGGACCGAAATATCCGAAATCAATAGTCTTCAGCAGAGTATCCGCTTCATCGACAACGATCACCGAGCCCGGATGGTTTATGCTGAGAAAGAGGTTCATGCGGTAAAGGACCGAGTTGTGCATAGGCTCTTACTCATTTTTGAAAACAAAAATTTTAAGTTTTGATGCTTTTGCCAGCGCTTTTGCATACTCTGTCTTGCCGCTTCCAGGCTTTCCGTACAAAAGGAACATGAAACTTCTTTTTCCAGCCAGAGCACCCTGCATTATAGTGGTCGTATCATCACTGACGTTAAAGGAATCCAGCTTGTAAGTGTCTGAAAACTCTTCGTTTTTTACAAAGTCAGCAAAGAAGGGCTCAAGGCTTCCGGTTTCGATGCTGCGGACCGTCTCTTCTTCAACTTCACCGTAGTCGTTTATGAAACCGAACGAGTGCAGCGTCCCGTTTCTGTCAATGATGGATCTGTATTCACTCGAACTTATCCCGAGCGCTTTCATCACAAATTCCTCTTTTGAAGCGCTGTGGTGGAAAAGATCCTCAAGAATGCCGTTCATAGCCGGGACGACAGCGCAGCGGTATCCCAACGCAAGATATCTGAGCTCTAAATCGGTGACATCGACAGAATCCGCAATAAATCCGGTGAGCGATTTGTCAAAAAGAACTTTTTCAACATGGCCCGGGATCTTTTCAAGAAGTGAAAAGTTTTCCGTGCAGCTTCTTCTGAGAAGGAAATTGGCTATGAGTCTTGCAAAAAAGCGGTATTCAACATTTGAGGCGTAAAAACAGCGGTAAAGATTCACGAGATTTTCAGTAAGCGAAACACCGGGGACCGCTAAATTTCTTTCTATGTCACGATCCTCGCGGTATCTGTAGCGGATCTTCGAATCCTCGAAATAGCGCTCCGTGTCAGCCGTGAGCGGTTCAAGGAGATTTGTTTTCTCCGCTGATCTGACATGTTTCTCAAGAAATTCAGCAACTTCTGCTGTTTTTCCGAAGAATGTCACCAGTTTGCAGAAAAGTTCCACCGAATCTTCCGTTGGGCATTTTTTACCCTCATAAAGTTCGGATACGCAGTAGAGATAGTAAGCCGCGCAGATGCAGTCTTCGCGCGAAACATTTTTCATTTTACGGGCTACTGAATTACGAAGTCTTCTTCTCATTGCCAACCTCCTTCTAAGTTCGTCTTTTAAATCCATTGTTAATCTCCTTTATTACTTTTGTTAAAAAACAGAGTTGTTTTACAACTACCCATAGCTCAATTTTCAAAGAACATTTTTCTATCCAAACAAGGCAGCAAGTATTATATTGTAAATTTTGTAGAAAGTCAAGTCTCGCTAGCCGGTTTTAATAAATTTTTTAGATAAATATGTGATATTACAGGTGAAATTTTTTTATTAAATCTTGTAATTATGCCTAAAAAGCCCTCTTTGGGGTGATTTTTCCTCCAGTTTTCCCTTTGGTTTGACGATGTTGTAATTTTTTTACAAAATATCTTTTGACGGTTTTTTCAAGAGAAAATCGGCTTTCTGGTTGTATAAAGCCTTGAAAATATTGTTTTTTGCGGTGCTGTCGTGTTTGCAGACCTCTTCTATGAGCGAGCGGATATAGGCGCGTTCCGAAACTTTTCCGAAAGGGCAGCCAGAATCGAAAACTTTTATGCCGCAGTTCTCTGCTTCTGCTTTGACGGAACTTTCTTTGATGTAGAGCATCGGCCTGATTATTTTGTATTTCCCGCCGAAAAAGGGGTTTACGGGTTTCATTGCTTCGAGCGAGCCGTTGAAAAAAAGGTTCATCATGAAAGTCTGGACGAAGTCGTCGCGGTGGTGACCGAAGGCAATGACATTGGCCCCGATTTCGTCGGCAAGATCGAAAAGAGCGAGTCTTCTTGTTCTGGAGCAGAGATAGCATGCCTGCTTTTTTTCGGCAGCCATGATTTTTTCAAGCGATTTTTCGATTTCAAAAAATTTTACGCCGAGATTTTCGCTGAAACTGCGGAGATATTCGGAAATTTCGTCGTCTTTCGGAAAACCCATTTTTACGAAAACGGCCGAAATTCTGAAGTCGTTTGTATTCTGGATCTTTTTTCTCGCTAAAAGTCTGAGCAGCATCGAGCTGTCCTTGCCACCCGAAAGGCCGACAAGAATGTGATCGCCGGGATTGATCATCTGATAATCGGAAATCGCCGTTTCCAGCAGTTTGTGCATACTCAGAAAACACTTGCTTTCGCCCATAAAACCTCCAAAAAAACGGCCGATTATACTGAAAAAAGCAAAAAACGAAACATCTTTCGCCGCCGCTCCTTAAACTCCTTAGACACCCTAAACTCCCTAAACTCCCTACGATCGGCGGCGTCGAAAACAACAAAAAACCGCTAAACCGTTGACAATCAGGTTTTTACACTTAAAATCGCGCGTGGAATTTTTGAGGGTGCTATGCAGGTTACTTCAGCTCAAAAAAGGCGCGTGGCGATATTTTTTATTTTCGGTATTGCCGTAATTCTCATTCTTACGGCGCTTCTTATCGGAAACCGTCTTCTCAAACGTGAGGACTGCTATTTTACGCGTTTTGAAGATATTTCTGTCGCAGGTCTTTCGGAAGGTTCCACAGTCAAGTTCCAGGGCATGAACATCGGAACGGTTTCCAAAATATCGGTTGACAAGGAAAATACGGCTGTTGTCGAAGTCGCTTTCTGTCTCAAGCCGGGAGTTCCGATCAAAGAAGGAACAAAGACGCAGCTCGGCACAATCGGTATCACCGGACTTAAATTCCTCGAACTCAAAGGCGGCGGTCAGGGAGCCAGCATCCCGGTCGGCGGCGAGATACCTTCCGAAAAAAGCGGCTGGGACGAGATCACCGGCAAGGCTTCGGTCATCGCTCAAAAGCTTGAATCGATTCTCAACCAGTTCAATGAGGCTCTGAAAGGTGTCCAGAAAGATGATGTCGAAAAGATCGTCAAAAATGTAGGCGGCATTTCAACTTCTCTTGACGAACTTCTTGCCAAAAACAAAAAAGAGATCAGCGGCGTTATAAAAGAGGCTCACATTTTCATGAACGAACTCAACGGGAATATGGATAATGTCAAGGCCATTACCACGAATGTCCGCGAGCTTACATCGAAAGAAGGTTCGCTTTCTAAGACGCTTTCGAAGATGGAGGAGGTCGTTTCTGAGTTCCAGCAGGATTACAAAGAGGCGAATGTTCAGGAAAAGGTCGACAAAATGTTCAGTCTCGTCGAATCTACGCAGAGAACTGTTGACACGTTGCAGCTTACTTTTGAAAGAAGTACCGAAAAAATCGACAAATCGCTTGACGACCTTTCGGACGCGATGAGCAATTTCAGCGAATTTACAAGAATAATCATGGAAAATCCGTCGGCTCTTTTCGGCGGCGGCAATTCGGATGCACCAGAGGATAAAAAATGAAAAAAACCGGCATTTTGATCGTTTGCATTGTTGCTCTTTTAACGATTTCGTCATGTTCGCTCTTTTCTTCAAAAGCGCCGCTCAAGCATTACTATCAGGTGTACTATCAGCCGAAAGAGAGTTCTAGGCAGCCGTTAAAGGCGACTCTCAGAATAAAAACTTTCAATTCCGACAAAGTATATAAGAAATATAATCTGGTTTATAGAACTTCTTTTGAGGAACTGTTTTATTACAACACCCATTTCTGGGCTTCGAGACCCGATGACATGATAACCGACCTCGTCGCGAAACACTTCTCGAAGCAGCAGGTTTTTACCGACATCATCCTCACGATGGACAAAAAACCGAAATACGTTCTGAGCGGCAGGATCCTTGCTCTTGACGAAATTATTGAAAACGAGAAAAGTTATGCAAGAGTTGCGATAAATTTTGAACTGAAGGACTATAAAACAGAAGAGGTTGTCGTTGTTCACTCTTTTGACACCAGAAAAGAGGCTGAAGGTAAAAAACCGGTTGACGTTGTCCGTGCAATGAGCGAAATCATAGATTCAGAAACAGAAATCTTTATTTCAAAAATTTACGAAACTCTCGAATCAGACCTCTGAGGCAGGCTTATTGAAAGAAGAAGTCCGCTTTTGCAGAAATCCCTAAAATACGTTACAAAAGAGGATTAACAGATGATCAGTAAAATAAAACTTTTGTTTCTGATGCTTTCCTCGGGCATCTTTTTTGTTCTGCCGCCGTTTCTTCTTGGCGGAGTTTACTCTCATACCGGAACGAACCTCGTCATCATGTTCATCGGTGCTTTCGCCATGTTCTGCTACTCGGTTTATCTGCTTGCGACGAAGAAATCGTTTGCGGTTTCACTGGTTGTTTTTCCGTTCGCAGCGATAATAATTTTTGCTCTTCTTCAGCTTGTTCCGCTTCCGGAAGCGCTTCTTAAAACAGCCTCTCCGCAGGGATATTTCTTTCACACTCTTGAGGGAAGCGGCGCCCATCCGCTCACGATGTCGGTTCCGGACACGGTTTACTCGATATTCCGCGTTCTCACGCTGATATTTCTTTCGTGCATTCTTTCCCGCAACATCTTTCTAGGCAACAAAAAGTGGAAGCAGAACACTATCGACACAGTCATCCTGATTTCGACTGTTGCAATAATCCTTTCGGTCGCGCTTCGATTTATGCAGTCTGACGCATGGCTTTACGGCAGGTTGCGGCACAGCGGATTTCTCATAGAATCCATACTTATCAACACAAACCACGCTGCGGGGTACTTCGGAATTTCGGGACTTCTCGCGCTGACTTCGATATATGCGACCGAATTTCCGAGGAAAAAGATTTTTTACGCATCGCTTTTCTTTTTTCACACAGCTGCAGTTGCCGCAACGCTTTCAAGAGGCGGAATAGCGGCTTATGTCGCAGCCTTGATCCTCTTTTTCTTCATCAACAGAAAATCGGCGAAAAAACTGGAAGGCTACAGGTTTTATCTGCCGGTTGCAGCACTTGTTCTTGTACTGATCTTTGTCTATCAGACAGGTTTGAAACTCCTCGAAAGGGAATTTGACTTCGGAAGAGAAGATTATTTTAACAAAATCAATGATATAGCGAGAGCAACCGACTATTTTTCAGACTTTCTTTTTTCTGGTTCCGGACTTGGAAGTTTCTCGAAAGTTTTTTCATACTACCAGTCAAATCTCTGGTTTTACGCGAGGGAACTCGAGAACGAGCCTATGCAGTTTATTCTTGAGACCGGCATCGTTTTCGCGCTGGTTATTTTTGCCTCTTTTATCTGGCTTGTCATTTTCGGGAAACGTGAAACCAAGCGTAAAAACGGACTTATGGCGGTCTTGTTTTTTGTCGTAATGCACAACACTCTCGATTTCAACCTGCACAATTTCTCGACACTTTTTCCTGTCGTGCTGGTATTGGTGCTTCTTGTAAAGCCGATTGAGATACGCGGAAACAAAAGAGTCGTTTCACTCGCATCCCTTGCCGTTCTTTCTCTGACAACGATGCTCTTCACCGCGACGGAAAGCGGGCAAATTGCCATGGGATACCTGCCTGAAGGGAAGGAAATTCCTTACGAAGAGGCGGTTTATCTGGAGCCTGCCAATTTTAAGATCCCGCTGAATAAAGGTGTGGACAAACTCAATTCAGGCGATTTTGAACAGATTCTTTCAGCCGGATCGGAACTCTCGTCGGCACTTGCAAAGGCGCCGAATTATTACTACACCCACTACATCAACGGTGTCTATATGCTTAGGATCGGAGCTTATGAACAGGCGCTCGTTTTATTTAAGCACGCTCTTGAAATTTCGGGGAGCAAGTATGCGAAAGTGCTTGACACGATCTACGACAGGCTTTCCATTTACGGTCTTGGCGGGCGGATAACCGAAATAATTTCGCTGAATGAGAAAAACAAGGAAGTTCTTGAAAGATTCATCTTCAAAATTTCGGAAGACAACGCTGCTGCGCTTGATTTTGCTCATAAAAACCAGGATGTTTTCTTTATTTCTGTCATCAGGAACATGCTGAAGGAAAAAAGATACGACGAAGCTCTTGAAATGATCCGCCGGATCCAGAATGAAAGGAAAGATCTCAGCGATTCCGAACGCGGCCAGCTGATGATCTACAACGGAAAAATCCTCGAAAAAGACAAGCTTTACAAAGAGGCATTTGATCTTTATATGCGCGGCGCCGACCTTACCGGGCGTTTCGGCGACTATCTGACCGCGGCATACTGCTCACTCAACCTTGACACCGAAACACAGCGTCTTGTCGAAAGCTCGCTCAAAAACATGACTTTGAGAACTTCCGGCAACCTCGGAAACTACTACCGCTGGCTTTCAAAACGCGAATTCGCCGCGAAAAACCCCGCAACCGGATTCAAGTATCTGGAAAGGGCAGCCGAAGTCGCGAGAAACCCCTACTGGCACCTTGAAGTGGCGAATATGTACGCAAGACAGGGAATGCACTACTTCGCGGCACAGAATTTCCTCAAAATTATCAGGGATTACCCGAAATTCAGGCCCGAGGAAATGAAAAAACGCTACGAAGACGAGAAGCAGAAAATGGAAAAAGACGAAGAAAAAAATCTGAAAGAACTTATGTTCCGCGAAAAAAAATAAGCAAAAAATCCTTGTAAATAATCTTTCTCCACATTATAAAGAACTTGTTTTTGGAACCTTTATTTTTCGGAGGAAAAAATGAGCGCAGATCGTGGTCAGCTTGGCATTGTTGCTTGTAATTCAGGCAAAGTTTTTGCGGATGCAATGGTTCAGTATCTCAAGGAAAAATACAAAAAGGAGCATTTGGAGGAGCGTTTCCGCTACATTCAGAGCACCGAGACGCACTTCGCCAACGGCGAGATCAAAACTTCTATAGACGAACCTATCCGCGGAATGGATGTCTATGTTGTCCAGCTTATGGACGATCCGCTTTCACCTTATTCGGTAAACGATAACCTTATGGCTCTTGCAACAGCTCTGAATGCGGTCCACAACAGCGATGCGGCTTCGATCACGGCGGTTATCCCGCAGTTCCCGAATGCCCGTCAGGAGCGCAGAAAAGGGCGTGAGAGCGTTACGGCTTCCATGGTTGCTTCGTTTATCGAGGCGAGCGGTGCTTCGAGGGTCCTTACGATCGATATCCACGCTGAGGCGATCTCGGGTTTCTTCCATGTTGCGAGACTTGACAACCTCCATGCATCTAGACAGCTTATGAAGTCGATGAACGAAAGACACATCATTACCGAAAATACAGTCGTTGTTGCTCCCGATGTCGGTTCGGCTGAAACTGCAAGATACTATTCCCGTGAATTGCAGACAGACATGGCGCTTATCGTCAAGGAAAGAGATTACTCAAAGGCGTCAACTGTTGTCGATACCAAATTGGTAGGCAGCGTTGACGGAAAGGATGTCGTTATTGTTGACGATATGATTGCGACCGGCGGGACTTTGATCGCTGCATGTCAGAAACTTCATGAATTCGGCGCGAAAAATATAGATGTTTTCTGCACGTTCCCGTTCTTTAACGGTGAGGCTGTGGCGAAACTCGACAAAGCTTATTCCGACGGCTTTGTAAGAAGTGTCACCGGAACGAACGCTGTTATCCGCGGCGAAGAGTTCAAAAAAGCCCATCCGTGGTATCAGGAAGTCGATGTCGCGAGATTTTTCGCGAAAGTTGTATATAGCATCAACCACATGGAATCGATTTCGAACATTCTTGAATCTTAAGTCCTGAAGCCTTCCGCCATGACTGCAAAACCTGCAAAAACCGCGATAGAAAAAGCGATGGAGACACCGGCTATGCGCCAGTATCTCGAAACGAAAAAACTCTATGGCGACGCGATTCTTTTTTTCCGCATGGGTGATTTTTACGAAATGTTTTTCGACGATGCGGTAGAGGCCTCGGAAATTCTGGGGATAACGCTCACCAGCCGCCACAAAGATGCAGATATCCCGCTTGCAGGTGTGCCGTGGCATGCGGCCGATTTTTACATAAAAAAACTCCTTGAAGCTGGCAGAAAGGTCGTTGTCTGTGAGCAGAGCGAGGCTTTTGACAGCGTTAAAAAGACTATGGTCCGCAATGTTGTGCGGATACTGACTCCCGGCACGGTTGTTGAAGAAAGTTCGCTCAACGAAAGCAGGAACAACTGGCTGATGTCAGTTTTTTTCAAGAAGAAAGATGCTTTTTTCTGCTGGGTCGATGTCAGTTGCGGGAACGTGTTTTACACTGTTTCGACCGATGTTTCGGCTTCGGATCTCATAAATCTTGTGGCTCCGAGGGAGATCATTCTTTCGGAAGCTTCATCGTTCGTAAGCGGCGAGGTCCTCGACCGCGACAAATTTGCCGACTGGGTCCCTTCCGCTCCCGCTGCCGAATACCTTGAAAGCCTTTTGGGATGCACCTTTGACAAGTGTGCCTATGCTTCGTTGAAGCAGCTTCTTTTTTATCTCGATTCTCTTTATTTCGGCAATTTTCCGCCGCTCAGACTTCCGGTCGAGTGGAAAAACAGTGACACGGCATCCCTTGACTACAAGGTAGCCTGTTTTCTTGTCTGTGAAGCTCTTTGGAGGGCGGGTGTTTCCTAAGCAGACTCCGATGGGAAAAAGACTTCTTGCCGAAGTTATAAAAAATCCACTTAAAAACCGCGAAAGGATCCTTCTCAGACAATGCTGCATCGCTACTTTGTTCGAAGACAGCGTTCTGCTTCGCGAGATGACGGATGCTCTCGGAAACATCAAGGATTTCGAGAGGGTTTTAAGCCGAATTCTTGTCAAAAGGGGAGGTCCGCGTGAAATATCGATGCTCGCAAACTCGCTTCTTCAGGCGGTGAGACTCCGTTCATACGTTATGAGTATGCCTGAAAAAATGCCGTTTTTCGCCGATGAAGAGCCGCTAAGCCTCACCGAAGAGCGCATAATTTCCTGGCAGAAACGCTTTCTCGAGGATGCGCCGCTTATTTACAGAGAAGGCGGTTTTGTGAACCCTGAATTTTCAAAAGAAATTTACGAACTTTCCGATATTATCCACAATTCACGCTCACACATCGTCGCGCTTGAGACAAGGGAGCGCGAAAAAACGAAGATAACCACGCTGAAAGTAGGTTTCAACAAGGTTTTCGGATACTTTTTCGAGATCAGCAAGCGCTTTGAAAAGCAGGTCCCCGACTATTTTATCAGAAAGCAGACCACTGCCGGCTCGGAACGTTATTTCACAGCCGAACTCAAGGAACTTGAAGAGAAGATTTCCTCGGCTAAAGACCGTCTCACGGCTCTTGAACTCAAGATCCTCGACGATACCGTGAACGAAATCGCCTCATTTAAAAACGACATTCTCTCAGCGGCTAAATTCACGGCATGGATCGATTTGTTCAGCGGTTTTGCGAAACTTGCGGTCGAGAAAAACTACTGCCGCCCCGAGATAACGGACGAAGATGGAATAGAAATCATTGACGGCAGGCATCCCGTTGTCGAAGCGTGCCTCAAGGATTCGAAATATGTTCCGGCAAGCGTTTCGATAGGCTCGGAAAACCGACGTTTCAGCCTTGTCACAGGTCCCAATATGGGCGGCAAATCGACTTTGATGCGAATGACGGCACTCATCGTTTTATTGGCGCAGACAGGCAGTTTTGTTCCGGCGGAAAGCGCGAAAATAGGGCTTGTGGATGCGATTTTCACCCGTGTCGGAGCGAGCGACAACCTTTCGAAAGGGGAGTCGACTTTCCTTGTCGAAATGAAGGAAGCCGCATCGATCCTGAACGCAGCGACTGAAAAATCACTCATAATCCTTGATGAGATAGGGCGCGGAACAGGAACTTACGACGGGATCAGTCTTGCAAGGGCTATTGCCGAATACATAATCACGAAAATCAACGCTACGACGCTGTTTGCAACGCATTATCACATACTTACTGAGCTTGCCGAAGACTTCGACAAAGTGGCGAATTTCCACATGACAGTGAAGGAATATGCCGGAAAGATGCGTTTTCTCTATCAGATGGAAGAAGGCGGCAGCAGCAGAAGTTTCGGTGTCGAAGTGGCGAAACTCACCGACATGCCGAAAGAAGTCATCAAAAACGCCGAAAAGATCCTTAAAAACATGGAAAATTTTGACAGAAGAATGCGTTTTGAAAACGGTTCCTCGCTTCAGACCGACATTTTCTCGATGGCTTATGAGCAACAGAGCAGCGCTACTCCCGAGTATCTCAAAGAAATCGAAAAAGTTCTTCGCAGAATAGATCCCGAAAAGATAAATCCGCGCGAAGCAATGAATATTCTTTTCCAGTTGTTTGATATCCTTAAAGAAAGCGACGAAGAAGACAGATAAAAGAGATCCTTTATTTTTTACTGCAGAAATCCGCTAATTTTGCTGAAATATCTTTGAACGCAATGATGTTTTCGATGCCTTCGACTTTGATTCCCTGCTCTGAAACCTCGGTCGGAATTAGGTTTCCCGGATTTGTTTCACATGAAACAAAGATGTTTTTATCATAATCGAGTGCGAGAACGTAGGCGCTTCCCGGTGTCGTCGAGCGGTCAAGAAGGGTGTATTTTCCTTCTTCGATCTTTTCAACTTCCGCAAGTTCAAGGGCTTTTATGAGATCTCCTCCTTTCGTGAAGAGGATCTTCGCGAGATTCCTTATCCTGCTTTCGGCGAGGAGTTCTTTTTTCGCGAAGTTGGCTCCGTCAAGGAAATTTCCCGTTATTTCAGCGATCTGCATTACTGCAAAAACCATTTCGGGGCTCTCCTTGTCGAGTTTTTCCCTGATTTTCCATGCGTTTTCGAACTGTTCTCCTTGAAGGTATACAAGGAAGATCGCGTTCTGGATCTCTCTTGATTCCGGATTGATTTTTTCAGCTTCCTTATAGTATTTCAGGGCTTCGTTCACGTTCTGTTCGACAAAAAACAGATTCCCGTAGAAAAAAAGCGTTGCAAGGTGTTTGGGATCGAGTTTAAGAGCTTTTTCGGCGTATGTTTTTGAGAGAGGGACATTGCCTGAGTCAAATGACATTATTGCCAGATTGTAAAGCGATTCGACCGGTTGGATCCCTTTTTCGACGCAGGTTTCAAACGCTTTTTTCGCTTCGTCGGTGCGTTTTAATGCATCAAGCGAATAAGCGATGTAGAACTCTGCATCCTTGACCGAGCTTTTCTTGAAGGATCCGATAGCTTTTTCGTAGTCCTGTTTTGCCAAAAGCTCTTTTCCTTCGTTAAACGCGGCATCTTTGCTTTCCTCTTCAAGAAGTTTGAGATTAGCCTCTTTTTCATCGTTTCCTTTTTTGTCAACGCTTCCGCATCCGAAAATCAGAGTACAGAAAGCAATCAAAACAAAAATTATTGTCATTTTTTTCATTTTTCCCTCCTATTTGCCTTAAATACAGGACCTTCTTTACAGACCAGAAAGGTGCCGCCGGGTGTGTTTATCCTACAGCCGAGGCATGCGCCTATTCCGCAGCCCATGCTTGTTTCGTAAGATTTATAAAGTTCCGTGATTCCGTATTTTTCACATATTTTTCCAACAAAATCCATCATTATGAGAGGTCCGCAGGTGCATATCAAACTGGGCTCAAACCACTTTCCAAAAAGGGTCTCAAGCACTTCATGCGGATATTTTCTGAGTCCGTAGCTTCCGTCATCGGTCGTAATCGTGACTTCACCCAGTTCTCGGAATTTTTCTTCCATGAAGACTGAACTTTTGTCGCGGAAACCGAGAATGAACGATTTTTTTGCCGCTTTTGAAATTTTAGCAGTGTAGAAAAGCGGCGCAACGCCTATTCCGCCGCCGATGCAGAGAAGCGTTCCTGTTGTGTCGGGAAAATTGTTTCCCAAGTATCCTGTGATCCTCAGTTTTTCTCCCGGCATCGTTTCGGAAAGCATCTTTGTTCCTTTGCCTACGATCTTGATGAGGAGCGAAAGCACGCCGTCATTCCAGTCAAAAACCGAAATCGGGCGCGGCAGAAAAGGGTCCATGAGGCCGTCAGGCTTAGAAAGCATAAGAAACTGTCCCGGCTGCGGGATCTCGTCGAACGCGACATTCATCAGAAAAGTGTCCTTTGTGACAAAGTTGCTTGAAATTATTTTGCAGATTCTGTTTACAGTCATTTTTCCTCAAAAATTCGTCCTTCCAAGTTTTGATTCTTTCGGCTCGAAAACAAGATGAACTTCCTTGCCCGTTTCGACCGATTCATAGATCGCGTTTATAAGTTCGAGCGATTTGCGTCCTTCGAGGCCGTCAACGAGCGCGTGCTTGCCGTTTTCGATGCAGTCGATGACGCTTTCAAGGTAGCGGATGTGACCGAATCCGTAGACATTGGGCGGGTTCTCGCTGTATTTTTCTAGAATTTCCTTTCTTTCGTCGGGAGTTTCGCCTTCGAAATTCCACTCCTGCATTTTGTTTACTGCAAAGCCGCCGATGACGCAGTTTCCTTTCTCTCCAAGGATCGAAAGAGAGCCTTCGAGGTCGGCGGGGCGTGTCGCCGTTGTAGCTTCGACTATTCCGAGCGCGCCGTTTCTGAACTTGATTATCGCGGCACATGTGTCGTCGGCCTCGATGTTGACAAGATAAGTCCCGTTCATTGCCATTACGCTAACAGGTTCTCCGAGCATCCATTCCAGAAGATCGATGTGGTGGCTTGCCTGATTTGTGATGACGCCGCCGTCGTAAGCCCATGTTCCGCGCCATTTGTCGGCATCGTAGTATTCCTGTTTTCTGCACCATCTGACGCGGACTGTTCCCATCACGAGTTTTCCGAAACCGCCGCTTTCGAGTTTTTTCCTCAAAATCTGAACAGGCAGGTTGAAGCGGTTCTGCTTGACAATGAAAAGTCTGACGCCGTTCATGTCGCAGGTCCTTATCATCTCGTCGGCATCGCTTAATTTCAGCGCCATCGGCTTTTCGCAGACGATGTGCTTTTTATACTTTTTCACGATGTCGATCGTGTGCTTCGGGTGAAGACCGCTCGGGGTGAGAATGTTTACGACATCAGTTTCCGGGTGTTTCTGAAGCATTTCATCATAGCTCGTATACCACGGGACTCCGGCCGATTCTCCGGCTTTTCGTGCTTTTTCGGGAACAATGTCGCAAACCGCGACAAGACGGGCTTTCGGAATATTCTGGATCGCCTCGATGTGCTTTTTAACGATCCTTCCGCAGCCCACAAGAGCGAAGTTAAGAGTCATTTTTCCTCGGAATTTTGATTATAAAGTCTCTTTTATTTTTTCGAAATCTTTAATAATATCAGCAAGTTTTTCAATGTTTGCATCTTCCATGTTCGCAAGCGGCTCGCGGAATTTGTCTGTGCATTTTTTCTTCATCGCGAGAG
>CACZFE010000007.1 GCA_902780365.1 uncultured Spirochaetales bacterium | reverse complement strand
TGTTACCCGTGCCGGCATTCGGATCGCAGACAGCTCCATGCTTTATTTCGCAGCTGTTGTCGTAATAGTTTTTTTCTGTTATTTCTTCAGCCTCGCCGGTAGTCGAGAGTTTTCTGTATTCGGTTTCGCACCCTTTTTTATCGTAAATCCTTTCCACAGACATGTAATACGGTCCTGTGTTGCTGGCACTATCCGTCTCAAAACTTTCGCGTTTCCGTTTCAGAGAACCGTCAGAATAATACTCCCACTCATCATCCAGACGCACTGCGTTTTTTGAATCGGTCGTCGTTTTTATCCTCACAGGCCGCATTTTTTCATCGTAGGAATACTCTTTTTTATATTCTATCTTGTGCCAGAACCATCTGGCCGAGTCGAACTCCATGAAGTAAGCATACCGGTCATGGTAGCTTTTGAGCGGCAGTCCGTCGGAATAATCGTATTTCACTCTCTCTTTCGATGTCATATCCATTGGCGGAAAATAATCAGGAATAACACCGTTGGAATATGCCGCGACATTGTTGCCGTTTTTATCGAACTCTTTACTGATAAACGAGCGTTCCCGTTTTGACACATTTCCCTTGGCATCGTAAAAGTATTCAATTTTTTCCTGCATGCCGAGTTCTTCAGAAAGAGAGCCCAAATTGGTGGGGACACTCTCCGCAACAGCGAAATCGTTGGAAAAATATTCTGCATTTTCATCGGAAAAATCCCGGAAAAAATGAAAAGCTTCCTTAACCGCACTCTGTCTTATTTTCTGTTTGATCCGCCCCGATTTGTCGTAAATGTAGCTCACGCACCCGGTTTCTTTTCCTTCTGCCGAGTTCCCGAGGCACATTTTTCTGACGGTTCCGTCTTCGTTGAATTCATAAGAAAATTTCCGGCACTTGTCTTTAAGCGTTCCGTTTTGTCTCCTCGGGCAGACCCATTTTACATTGCCGTTGTCGTCGTATTCATAGGAACGGTTTTTTGTTAAGCTTGTCGGATTTTCAGGGTAGTATTTGCTCTCGAATTTAATGAGGCACTCTTTATCGTAGTAACGGTCTATCTGATATGTGTAGGTACCGTAAGAATTAGTCACCTCGACTGATTCTTTTGTCAGAAGTTTCTTCCCTGAACATTCCTGAGTCATGGAGAAATTATCAACGTAAACCTCTTCCTCTTCGACATCATCCGGTTCAATCTCAGCGATATCCGCATCTTCGGAATCGGTTTCTTCATCCGGAACAGCATCTTCATCGTCTGTTTCTGCAGATGCTTCGTCCGAGTCAGTCATATTTACGGAATCGTCGACGGCTTCCTTTTTCGGGCCGCCGCATCCGGCAACAAGAAGCGAAATTGAAAGAATCACGCAAACTGCAAAAATTTTCTTCATTTTTACCTCCACGGCGGTTCAAAAAATCCTATTATTATCAAATTTTTAAACAAAAACACAAGTTTTCTGCAACAACAAAAAATATTGAAAAACTTTCTCCTTCCCGTATATTAGTGCGTCATTTTTGAGGGAGGTGACAATGCCGCTTTTTATCGGGATCGCAGGCGGATCGGGTTCAGGAAAAACGACCGTCGCAAAAAACATCAAACAGGCTTTTTCAATGGATGAAAGAGTCGTAATCATCGAAATGGACAGCTACTACAATGACTTGTCTGGCAAAACCCTTGAGGAGCGCGAGAAAAACAACTACGACGTTCCCGCTGCCATCGACTTTCCGCTTCTCAGGCAGCAGCTTCAGGATCTCAAGGCCAACAAAGCCGTAAACAAGCCGATCTACGACTTCGTGACACACTCAAGAAAACAGGAGACCGAGCTTATCGAACCGGCCGACATCATCGTTCTTGAAGGGATCTTGACTTTCCACGATGAAAAAGTGCGCGACATGCTCGACATCAAAATTTTCGTGGACACAGACGCAGACATCCGTCTCATGCGGAGGATCAGGCGCGATATGGAACAGCGCGGACGTTCGTTTGATGAAATAAGAGAGCGCTATTTCACGATGGTACGCCCTGCTTACCGCGATTTTGTCAAGCCGACGATGCGCTTTGCCGACCTCGTCATTCCCGAAGGCGGACAGAATTCAGTCGCGATCGACATCATCGTTTCAAAGATCTCACACTGGCTCTTAGACAAGGAAAGATCTTCAAAAAAATGAGCAAAAATACAAAAATTCAAACCGACAAAGCGTTCGCAGCACTGAGAATCTGGGTAAAAGAGCTTGACTATGCGCCTGTCATAGACCTGATGGCGGCCGGACACGATTCACCGTGGAAACTCCTTGCTTCGACTATGCTTTCGGCACGAACCAAGGATGCAGTGACGACAAAAGCGTCGAGATCGCTCTTTTCACGCGCCGACACTCCCGAAAAAACGGCGGCACTCTCGGTCGAAGAGCTCGCGGAACTCATCTACCCAGTCGGATTTTACAGAACGAAGGCGGAAAACCTCAAAAAACTTGCCGAAGATATAGTTTTACGATTCGGCGGAGAGGTCCCGCAGACTCTGGAAGAACTCACGACACTTCCAGGAGTCGGTGTCAAAACGGCATCGCTCGTTCTCATCAAGGCTTTCGACAAATACGAAATCTGCGTCGATACGCACGTTCACCGCATTTCGAACATGTGGGGACTCGTTTCAACAAAAACGCCAGAAGAAACAAGAGTCGAACTCAAAAAAACTCTCCCGAAAAAATACTGGAAAGAAATAAATCAGGAACTTGTCACGCTCGGCCAGACTATCTGCAAGCCGACAAAGCACGAATGCGAAAAATGCCCGCTGAAAGGGCTGTGCCCTGCTGAATAATTCTTTTGCCGCCGCCTGTCATCGTTACGACGAAACGACGTTACGACGTTACGACAAATTTTGCGGCGGCGCGCCGACACTAAGATTTTTCACCCAGATCCAGATGAAGCCGATGACTGTTGTCGGAACTATCTGAGCGGCGTGCAGTATCAGGGCGACCGCCATCCGCTGTTCGTAAGGAACGTTGAACGATTCAAGAGCAAAAACTATTGCCCCTTGAAAAACGCCGAGTCCTGCCGGTGTCGGAGCTGCAAGCATCCCGAGATTCGCGGCGCAAAGCATGACTAAGCAGCCGACAAACGGTATTTTTACGCCGAAAGCAGCCGAAATCAGAAGGTAAACCGCAAGTTCAAACGCCCAGACAGCAAGGCTCAAAGAGAATGTAGCAACGATTTTTTTCCATGAGTCAAGCGAAGCCGCTCCTTTTAAGAATTTTTCCGAAAAATCAAAGAAAACACCTAAAAATTTCGGAAATTTCCCTCTTAAAAACTGAACAAATTCAAGTGGTTTTGATGAAAACGCAGCCGAGAGAGCAAAAACGAAAAGGAGTGCAAAGAAAAGCGACGCACCCCATGCCAGAGTTTTCATATTTTCCTGAAAAGGATAGAAAAAAATGGTCACGGAAAGGATGAGTGCGATCGTAAGTCCGTCGAAAATCCGCTCGACAAAAACCGAAGCGAAAGTTGCCGGAATACTGATTTTGAACAGTTTCCCCGCAATCGCAGCACGAACGATTTCTCCGATGCGAACCGGCAGAACGTTGTTGACGGCGTATCCGGCGACAATAACCGGCGCAAGCTCGCTGATTTTGAAGTTTCCGATATGTTTGAGAAGCACTTTCCAGCGCGCCGCCCTCACGAAGAAAGCGAGCAGATAAACCAGAACACCGCATAAAATCAGAAGTTTATCACCTTCAGACAGATATTTTTCAAAAAGCTCGAAATCAAGTTTTCTGAAAAGAAGGAAAAAAAGAACTGCGACAATAATGAAACTTATTGCGATTTTGAGATTTTTTTTGAGAGCCATACGACTATTTTACAGCGAAAACTGCTGCTGTCTGTGCGGGAAGTTCTATATCAAGCGTTCCGTCGGATGAAACAGAAACACTTTTTCCGTCAGAGCCTGGGAAAACATTCACCAAACCGGTTCCTGCCGCGAAATTCGTTTTCATTGCCGTTCCTTCAAACGAGGTACGGGACGCGTGTTCCTTGTTCGTGTTGATGACGACAAGCATCCTTTCGTTTTTGTAGACTCTTTCGAAAGCAAGGATTCCGGCATCGCTCTCTTCGCCGGTGTGGTCTGTCGTCCAGACGATATTCAGATCGCCCCGTCTGAGCGGAGCATACTTCGCACGAAGAGCCGCAACGCCTGAGATGTGGCGGAAAGTCTCGTTTTCAGTGTCGTAGCCGCTTGTCCAGAGAGCTTCGCGGTTTGCCGGATCGTTGCCGCCGCTGAAATTCTGCTCTGTTCCGTAGTAAATGCACGGGATTCCGTCCATCGTGAACATCAGAGAAAGAGCGTTCTTAAGAGCGTTTTTATCGGGCTGCTCGTAGAGAAAACGCGGAAGATCGTGGTTATCCATGAAGTTTACCATGATCCTCTGCGGGCTGAGCACGTTCCCGTCGGCATCCTTCACGCCTGAAACCGTGCCGTAACGCGGCGATTCGCCCTCTCCGAGAGCAGATCCGTCACGGTGTTTGTTCCATCTTTCGTTGAAAAGCCCTTCGAAATTCTTCGTTGCGTTACCCCACTTGAAAATAGAATCAAACACCTGAAATTTCTGGGAAAAATAGAAAACGGAATCCATCTCGTCATTCTGCGTGAAGCTGCCGAGAAGGACATCGTCACCGTCAAAAGCCTCTCCGAAAATGAAGAAGTTCTCTTTGCCGATACTTTTCGCGTAGTTTCTCATCGCCGGAGTGAAGACCTGCCAGAATTCGTGCTCGACATGCTTGATCGTATCAACACGGAAACCGTCGATATCAAGCGCGCCGATCCAGTACTGGAACACTGAAATAAGTGCGTTCCGGACATCTGATCTCGTTGTGTCAAGGTCTTTGAGACCGCCTGGGAAATCGCCTTTTACGACCTGATAGCGGCTGTCCCAGGTGACAGTCCTGCCCATTCTGTTGTACCAGTCGTCGTTGTGGAACTCTGCCGGCTCTGGCGGAACACGGTTGATTTCAGGCATATAGACCCATTTTATCGGTGCGACACCGGATTCTCCGGCATCGGAAAACGAGCGGATCTTGCGTGGATCAAAGTCCGGATCCCATTCACTGTAGCGGACAATTCCCATTTTCTGCGGATATTCTTCGTTTTTGCATCTCCAGACGCAGTTCGAGTAGCAGTCACCATCCTCTGGAAGCCACGAAATGCTTTCACGCGAATATTCCTGCGAGCAGATCTGATTTTTTACATTTTCGTCTTCAACACCGGTGATGTGGCCGCAGTAAGCGTCGCATGTCATGTCGCTGCCCATGACCATTTCGTCGGGCTGGTCGTTCTTGTTCATATCGTAGTAGAAAAGCTGACCGACGTGGTTCGCAACGATATCGAGAATGACTTTTATGTTGTTTTCGTGGAGGATCTGAATCATTTCGCGCAGTTTCGCCAGATCTCCGAAGTGAGGGTTTACCGCCTTGAAATTCTGCGTCCAGTAGCCGTGGTATCCTGCGATTCCCGCGTCCGAATCGACATTTTTGACGACAGGGCTTATCCAGAGCGCCGTAACGCCGAGCTTTTTGAGGTAGTCGATGTTGTCGATTATACCCTGAAAATCGCCGCCGTTCCAGGATGTGAGCGACTTTTTGTTGACATTGTAGTTGTTGTTCACGTCGCCGTCGGCAAAGCGGTCAGTGATAAGCTGATAGATCACCTCGTCGCGCCAGTCAGTGACATTGTTCGTGATTTCTATCGGCCCTTCGACTTTGCCCGTGTCGACGCACGAAACCAGAAAAGCCGCAAAAACAAGAGAAAAAACAGTTGTAAATTTATTCATGAGTCTCTCCAACAAAAAAACGCGTTTTTATAGCAAAATCCCTGAAAATGGCAAGAAACTAACGGTTTACAGCAACTTTTTTTGGTCCTATCCTTCTTACTATCATTTTCTATAAATTCATAGAATCGGATTTTCTAATCAATATATTGCGAAAACTTGTCATTGCAATAAAATTATACATTGACATTAAATCTAAAATGTTTATCATATTTATCGGCATTATTGTTCATTCATGCTTAAAATCCATGGATAAAAATAAATTTTATCAAATTTTAAAGATAGGTGAGACGGTTGCGGTTGAGTTCAAGCGCTGCGGAGGACATATTGATAACGATGTCTATGAAACTGTCTGCTCGTTTTCTAACCGTTTCGGCGGAGATATTTTTCTCGGAGTGACTGACAGAGGAGTCATCGAAGGTGTTCCGGAAAATGCGGCAACAGAAATGATAAAGAATTTTATCGCGGTTGTTTCTAATCCGGCTTTGTTTTCACCGACTCTTTATCTTGATCCTGAAATTATGAAGTATAACAACAAGGAGATTATTCATATTCATGTGCCTTCCGGTGGCGATGTTTGCACTTTTAAGAAAGTTATTTACGACAGAGTGAATGATGCCGATGTGAAAGTGACCTCGACTGTCCAGATTGCGCAGATGTATATCAGAAAGCAGGAAATCTATACCGAACGCAAGGTTTTTCCTTATTTGAAGAAAGAAGATTTGAGGCTAGATCTGCTTCCTAAACTCAGGATTATGGCTGTAAACAACGCTGGAGGAAATCATCCGTGGAAATATATGGATGATGACGAGCTTTTTAAAAGTTCCCGGCTTTATATTGAAGATCCTGTAACAGGGAAAAGCGGTTTCAATCTCGCGGCAGCGATGCTTTTGGGGAAAGATGAAACTGTGCTGAATGTGTGCCCGGCTTATGTGACAGATGCAATTCTCCGCAAAGTGAATATAGACCGCTACGACGACAGGGATTTTATTCAAAGCAATCTTGTTGAAAGTTATTCAAGGCTTTTTGATTTTGCTAAAAAACATTTGCCTGACAAGTTTTATGTCGAGGATTTAGAGCGGAAATCATTGAGAAATATCATCGTTCGCGAGATGATTGGCAATACTCTTATGCACCGTGAGTTTTCAAGTGCGTATCAGGCAAAATTTGTGATTGAAAAAGAGCGAATGTATACGGAAAATGCCAACCGAACCAAAAAAGAGGGCTTTATTACTCCGAAAAATTTTGAACCATACCCGAAAAATCCGATTATCGCCTCATTTTTCAGGGCGATCGGATTTGCCGACCAGCTCGGAAGCGGTGTCCGCAAAATATTCAAATACACGAAACTGTATTCGGGAGAAAACCCGGTTTTTGCCGAAAGCGATATTTTCAGAATCACAGTTCCGCTTAATGAATTATATTCGTTTGATTTGTTGGAACCTGACAATCATGAAAATACCGATGTTAAAAACTCGGAAGATAAATCTGACCCGTTAAATGACCAGATAAAATTGAATTCTGACCCGATAAATGACCCGATAAACGAGCTTCTTGACCTGATAAAAAATGATCCTTACAAGATTTATGAAGAATATGCCCGTTGTTTAAAAATATCCAATTCAACGGTCAAACGTATGCTTGCAACATTACGCCAGCAGGGAATCATTAAACGCGAAGGAGCAAAAAAGACAGGACACTGGGTAGTAATAAATGACCCGATAAAATCAGAGTCTGACCCGTTAAATGACCCGATAAATATTGGTGGTCAGACAAGTGGTCAGACAAGTGGTCAGACAGGTGGTCAGACAGGTGGTCAGAGATTTTCGGACACAGCAGAAAAAATATTGGATTATATTCGTCAGAACAAATTTATAACAAGGTCGGATTTGAGTGAAAAACTCAAAATAAATCCTTCTGCAGTGCAGAAACATTTGGAAAATTTGAAAAAATCCGGCGTTTTGAAAAGAGTCGGCGGCGATTTCGGCGGTCATTGGGAAATAATAGACAATAGGAAGGCGGAATAATGGATGATAAAAAATTAGAACTTCCGGAAGATTTTATCAACTCGATCAGGGATTTAAATGCTCTTTGTTCCCAACAGGAAGACAGTGCCGTTGCCATGCTTTATCGCCTGATGTTCAGGCATGAGCGTAACATCGATATTCTTGATAGTTACGCGGATCGCATTTTTGACGCTCTTTGGGGATTCGGCGGAGAGTATGCGGAAGAAGATTACCGGAATTATCTGCAATACCTGAAAGCTGTTGTTCCTGAAGAGTATGAATCTCACAAAAATATGTTTGAAGAAGATCTGAAAATGCTTCAGGATGAAAATATTGAAGAAGACGAATGAGAAGCGGCAGTATGTTCCAAAATGGAACTAACTGAAGATTCCTCAAGTATATTCCAAAATGGAATAAACTGCCTCAACTTGAAGTCGCAATTTGTGACTTCAAGATTCCAATTTGGAAGCTTGGAGAGGTTTTTATTTGTTCTCTATTATTGAGGGAAATGATTCAGTTTGAAAAATAGGAAATATTATTCTTCGCTTTCCTCTGTAGCGCACAGTTCAATAATTGATGTGGAAATCTCTTTGGCACATCCGTGTGCACAGTATTCATTACTCAAGAAATCCCATTGTCCGTTGCTGTCACAACTGTAAATGTAACCGTAGTCATCACATCTGTATTGTCCTGCCCCACATGCAGCCACACATTTTCCAGTATTGTTGTCACATTTTTCGGAGTGGCAGTAAATAGTTTCTGCATCTGAGAAATATTCATATTCCCCTGTGTTAGGATTGTAGCCGGAGTAATATTTGCTTTTCCCTTTTTGACACCGATAGTGGGAAGAGCTATAGTTATAGTTACAGTAATAAACATCAATATTATTCTCGCATTCTTTACCATAGTCATCACTGCTGCCACCGCCGCAGCCAACCACCAGTGTTGTGATCAAAATTGTTGCACAAAATAAAAACCTTTTCATCTTTCCCTCTATTTTCAAATTGATAAAAACCGGTCTTTTTGACCAAAATCCAAAAACAATAATATTTCAAAAATGGCCACAAGTCAATTAAAAATATATTTTAGTATTTTTAAAATACCTTTGTTTTGCTTATTTTAACTTGATTGATATGCAATGAGAGGTGCAATATGTTCGGAGACAGAGTAAAGCAGTTGCGAGAGGCTCACAACTTCAGTCAGGTGCAGCTTGCAACCAAGCTCCATGTTTCGAAACAGGCAATCTCAAACTGGGAAAACAACAATATTATGCCGTCAATCGAAATGCTCGTTAAACTTGCCGATTTGTTCGGTGTTTCGACCGATTTTCTGCTGGAGCGCGATAACCGCCGCTCGCTGGATACGACCGGCCTGACGGACACGCAGTGCGCTCATCTGAATCTCATAATCCGCGATATTTTGCGCTGAATCTTGCTTTAAAATCGTGAGTTTTGATTTGTTTTGAGGATTGATTCTACCGGTTATTCGATCCCGAATAGACGAAATCCTTGATGTAAAGCTGCATCATGATGTTGTCGCCGTAAACGTTTATTCTCGGGAAATAGATTATGTCGATCAAATCGCCGACAACTGGTGCATTTCCGTGGTTCAGAAGACCGAAACCTATCGCGTTGAAAGTCATGTTCGTGTTTTTCGCGCCGAGTTTCCAGTGGAGATGACTTCTGTTTATGATGCTCTGCTTCAGGATTTTTACGTTTCTCGCGATGAAATTGGGTTCGGGATTGTTGATTCCGAAAGGTTCGAGTTTCGAAAGAGCGACAACGAGATCCGGAACAAGCTCTTTAAGCTGAAGTTCGGCATCGATTTCAGTCATCTGACCACCGACTTCCTCTTCAAGCTCTTCAGCCACGATTTCATCAAATTTATCAATAAATTCAGCTATTTTTGATTCCTGGATCGTGAGTCCTGCCGCGTATTTGTGACCGCCGTACTGAACTAAATAGTTGCTCAGTCTCTCCAGAACTTTGTAGATATGGAGCTGCGGAATGCTTCTTACGCTGCCGCGGCCGATTCCGTCTTCGACCGAAATCATGATTGTCGGCTTGTAGAACTTTTCAACAAGGCGCGATGCGACGATTCCGATAACGCCGGGATGCCATTTTTCGGAATATAAAACTATCGAATTTCTCTTTTGGATAATATCGCTGTTCTCGACTTTCGCCAGAGCCTGATCGAAAATCTCGGCCTCGAGCTGCTGACGGTATTCGTTTGTCAGATTGAGTTCTTCCGCCATTTTGAGAGCCGCTTCGTAATCGGTACTTTCGATAAGTTCCAGGCCTTTTATCGCGTTTCCGATTCGACCTGCCGCATTGAGGCGCGGAGCCATTTTGTAGCTTATTACCGAAGGAGTTATCTCTTTGAGCGATTTGAGTCCGCAGATATTTGCCAGAGCCAGAAGTCCCGGACGCTGGTTTTTCTGCATCTGCATAAGGCCGTACTTGACGAAAATCCTGTTCGATTCAAGGAGCGGAACCATGTCTGCAACCGTTCCGAGTGCGACGATATCGAGATATTCAACTAAATTCGGGAGCGTTCCCGTGAAAAATCCGTCTTTTTCGACTATTTTCTTGAAAACCATAAGGAACGAGAAAGCAACGCCTACAGCCGCCATCTCCTTGAACGGATACTGACATTCAGGCTGGTGCGGATTGACGATCGCGATAGCCGGAGGAACCGTTTCGCCGACATGGTGATGGTCGATGATTATAGTCGCCAGACCGAGATCTTTGGCATATTTGACTTCATCGACACTTGTAATTCCGCAGTCAACCGTGATTACAAGCTCACCGCCGTTTGTCGCGATCTCTTCTAAAGTGTAGGTGTTGAGCCCGTAACCGTCTTCAAGCCTGTGCGGAATGTAGTGGTCAACGCTTGCGCCGAGATGAGACAGGAACTGATACATGATCAGAGTCGAAGTGATTCCGTCAACATCGTAATCGCCGTAAATAACTATCTTTTTCTTATTTTTGATGTAGTCGATAATGATTCCGGCAGCCTTTTCCGCGTCTTTCAGAAGGAAAGGATCGGGAAGCGATTTGATTTTCGCCTGAAGGAACATGCTCGCAGTTTCGACCTCGTCGATTCCGCGGTTCACGAGGACAGTCGCAACAGTCTTGGAAATACCGAGCGTCTTGCTTAAAGTATCGATTTTGCCCGGATCAGGATTGAGTATTTGCCATTTAGGCTTCATCTATGCTGCGTTTCCTCTTTTTTTGTTCATGTATCTTTCAATGTAAAGCGTGATCGGTGAAGCGATGAAAAGCGAAGAATAGGTACCGACAACAACACCGATGCACATAACGCCTGCAAAACCCGAAATGATTTCGCCGCCGAAAATAAGAAGCGCGAGAACCGAGAAAAGAGTCGTGATCGAAGTGAGGAAAGTTCTCTGCAGAGTCTCGTTGAGGCTCGTGTTCATCTTGTCAGCAAGGGTTGCACCCTTGTTCGGGTCTTTCATGTTTTCCCTGATTCTGTCGAAAATGACGATCGTATCGTTGATTGAGTAACCGACGATCGTAAGAAGCGCCGCAACGACGGTAAGATCAAACGAAAATCCGAAAAGCGACCAGATTCCGAGAGCGATCATGACGTCGTGGAAAAGAGCGAGAACAGCGCCCGGAGCGAACATGAAGTTGAATCTGAAAGCGATGTAGACAAGAATTGCGATAAGTGCGTAGAAAACCGCCATAATCGCAGAAAGTTTCAACTGCTGGCCGACTTTCGGACCGACGAGTTCGACTCTGACGAGGTCTGCCTTAGCCTCAGTATTTATCTTGTCGATCGCATTGACGATTTCGTTCGTCATACCTTTGAGCATAAGTTTGTAGATGTGTCTGTCGCCGACTTTGTTGTATTTGATCGCATCCTTTTCGATAACCGGAAGCTTGGTTTCGGCGATAAGCGCGTTCATAGCTTCTTCGCTGATTTCCTTGTCGAACCAGATCTCGACTCTGTCGCCGACCTGTGAATCAAAGTGGGTTTTGAGCATCTTGGCGTCGCTGAATTTTGCTTTTGCCGCATCGAGGAACGCATTGATCGTTGCATCGTCAACCATCGAAATGTTTTTGAAGCGGACGAGGTATTCATTCTGCTTGCCTTCGAACTGCTGAATGTCGTTTGCTCCGAACTGGCCCATAACCTCTCTGACCTGCTGCTGCGTTACGCCGTCAGCCTTGATCTGGATTTCGGTTCCGCCGGCAAAGTCGATACCGAAGTTAAAACTCTTGAAAATAACAAGAAGAACCGAAATCGCGACTAAAACGCACGAAACCGGGAACAATATTTTTGATTTGCCGATAAAATCTATTTTGAGTTCATTTAATTTCATCTTCAACTCCCTTATTTAACGTGTGAAAACATCTTGATGTGTGCTTTCAGGAAATAGTTGAAAACAACTCTCGCCACGAAAATCGCGGTGAACATACTCGAGCAGATACCGATGAGAAGCGTGATTGCGAAACCTTTGATCGCGCCGGTACCGAACTCCCAGAGAACGAAAGATGTTATCGCAGTCGTCAGGTTGGCGTCGAAAATTGCCGACCATGCCTTGTTGAAACCGCTTTCGATCGAAGCTTCAAGAGCCTTGCCGACCCTGAGCTCTTCTTTGATTCTCTCGAAAATAATAACGTTTGCGTCAACCGCCATACCGACCGTAAGAAGGATACCTGCGATGCCGGGGAAGGTAAGCGTTGCGCCGAATGTAGCCATCGCGCCCATGATGAAAAGAAGGTTGAGGAAAAGGGCGAGGTCTGCGATAAGTCCTGCAAAACCGTAGTAAAGGAACATGAAAACTACGACAACTGCAAAGCCGACAGAGACTGCGACTTTACCTTTATCGATGGAGTCCTGACCAAGGCTCGGACCAACCGTTCTGTTTTCTTCAAATGTTACCGGAGCGGGAAGCGAACCTGCTCTGAGAACGAGCGCGAGGTCTTTTGCTTCCTCGAAGATCGAGTTGTAGTCGCCGTTTCCGCCGAGGGTGATCATTGCGCTTCCGCCTTCGATCCTTGACTGGATCACAGGTGCGCTGTTGACTTTCTCGTCAAGAATGATCGCCATTTTGCGCTTGATGTTTTTGCCTGTTACGTCTGCAAAAATCTCTGCGCCGACTTTATCGAAATTCATGCTGACATACGGCATGTTCTTCTGCTGGTCGATCGAAACTCTCGCGTCGGTGAGCATGTCACCCGTGATGTAAGCCTGACGGTAAAGCAGCCATGACATATATTCTTTTGATCCGTCTGCCGATTCGGTCTCTTCAAGAAGGAATTCAGTTCCTTCCGGAGCTTTGTCCTTCAAGAAATCGCGAAGTTTAGCGCGGTCTTTTGAAGTCGCGTATTTGTAAGTGTAGATCGTTCCTTCAGCATTCGATCCTCTGCCTGTAACAAGCGAGATCCCTTCCGGTACTTCGCCCTGATATTCGCCGAGCGGATCTTTGTCTTCAGCAACGATCTTGAACTCGAGCTGAGCAGTCTGGCCGATAATGCTTCTTGCTCTCTCGACATCTTTGTAGCCCGGAAGCTGTACAAGTATCGAGTTTTCGCCCTGTTTCGTAACGATGGGCTCTTTAAGGCCGAGTTCGTCGATCCTCGAGCGGAGCGTCTCAAGCGTCTGGTCAACAGCGTTGACTTTGAGCTGCTGGACATACTCGTCTCTCATCGTAAGAGTGTAGGAATTTCCGGAACTTCCGGTTTTTTTGAGGTCGCCGAAATAGTCGATGACCTTATCTCTGAAAAGGTCTTTGTTCGCGCCGTCAGCCAGCGTTACTTCGATAGCGTAGCTTTCAGGAAGAACTTTTACCGTTTCATACGGGATCTTTTCTTCGTCGAGTCTGATTCTGATCTCGTCCGTTCTGCGGTCGAGCCTGTCGGTAGCAGCCTTTTCGGTGTCTACGCTGAGAACAAAGTGGATTCCGCCTTTAAGATCAAGGCCGAGACTGAGTCCGCTGTTGATTTTCTCCGCCCATGGATTAGCTTCCGTGTCGATGAAAGTCGGAATGAGCGCGACTGCGGCTGCGGCAATAACAACAAGAACAAAAATCGCTCTTGCCAACCAGTTTCTTTCCATAAACAAATCTCCTTTTATATGTTTTTACTCTTCAGTCCCTTTAGCTACAACGCTTGAAACAGCGGCTTTCTGCACGGTGACAACAACTTTCGGGTTCTGACAGATCTCGACTTTGAGCTCATTGTCCTTAACCTCGGCGATCCTGCCCTGAAAACCGTTACTCATCATAACCGTATCGCCTTTTTTAAGCTGGTTCAGCATTTCATTGTGTTTTTTCATCTGCTTTCTCTGCGGAAGAATGACGAGAAAGTAAAAAATTCCGAAAATAAGGATAAACGGAAGAAGCATATTCAGAATTCCCATTGCTCCGCCCTGACCGGCCGCTTCCTGCGTTATCAACAAATTACCTAATAAATTCAACATATTGACTGTCACACCTGCCTCCATTTTTCAAGGTCGACAAAAAAACAAGCGGCAGAGTGTAGCACAAAATTTTTTTTTAGCAAGAAATGCACCGCTGTTTGTTATCTTGATTTTTCAATAATTATTTGTATAAAGGCGCTGCTTTATGCGGGAGGCGTTTATGAGCAGAAAACTTGAGACTTTGGAAGCGCAGTACAATTCAAACCCGAGTCTGCCGAATCTCATTGAATTTCTTGAAGAGTGCAAGCGCGAGCTTCAGTGGGATAAAATCATCCAGATCACTTCGATAAGAAGCGGCTCGGAAACGCCTGAAGTACACTTCTACCGAGGCCTCGCACTCATAAATCTTGACAAGAAAAAGGAAGGCGTAAAGGAGCTCCGCGCCGTGATCGCGGCAAATCCGAACCATTTCGCGGCCAAAAAAGAGCTCGAGAAATACGCCGATGACGACGATGTAAAGACAGCGGACGAGGCTCAGGGCAAAAAAATACGCGACATCGTCATCGTAAAACCCGCGCTTGAAACGAACGAACACTACAACAGGCTGAAACTACGGAATTTCTGCATAGTTTTAGCAGCAGTTGCCGGAATAATCGCACTCCTTTACTTAATCTTGAAGGAAAATCCTGCGAAACAGTATGAGAATATGCTTGAAAATCCGCTTGCGAGCTTCACTTCCCTCTCTTTCCGGGACTATTCGGCAACGGTTCGCGACCTCAAGCTCGCAGACATCCGCGAGGGAATGGGCGACAACATAAAAAAGGCTGTTCTCTGGACTTACGCGCTCGGGATCCTCGATTTCCACATCACTCCTGATTTTGAAGATAGCGACATTCCGCAGTTCAGGATCTATTCGACTCTCGTTTCGGACAAGGGAAAAGAGCTCACGCAGCTTGTCGATTCGATCGAAAACCGCGTTCCGCCGGTCGACAGCGAGTATTTCCACAAACTTGACTTTGAATATCCTGCGACAAAGCAGAAAATCGCTTCGCTTGAATTCGACATTCCTGAAAAAATCGAGAAATCGAACCTCAGAAACGCCTTCTACACTGCGCTCATGCTTTTCAGGCAGGACAAATTTCAGAATGCTTCAGAGCTCAACAACCGGATTTTAGAGGTTTTTCCGCACTACGAGCTTTCACAGAAACTTAAAATCATGATCGATGCGAAAGAGGCAGTTGAAAGCGGGAAAAAGTTTGAAAACGCGGAACACAGCGTCGCGGTTCTCGACAACTGGAAGAATCTGAGTCCCGAAAGATACTTTTTCGGCGAGGCGAAGATCCTTCTCGGCGAAGCTCTGAAAGACGAGAAAATTGTCGTCGACGGCTTCTATTCGGTCTGCCCGGGGCGTACTTTCTGCCAGGACATCGCACGAGAATTTATCAAAAAAAATCCTAATGAAGCATACCGTATGGCGCTTTACATGAAAGAAAAGAAAGACTCGTCCCGTGACGGCGAGGATATCAAACTCGTTCTCGAAGCGAGCCTTGCAAACAGCGATTACAGCAACTGTTACTTTGCATATCACGAGCTCCAGCAGTTCTTTCCCGACAGCGTTGACAGCAGCATTTTCGCGGCGGGAGCTCTCTGCAGCGAGAAAAACGGCTATTTTGAAGAAGCTGTGGCGGCTTACGAGCAGATAAACGAAAAAGAGAAAAACACGGGCACGACCGCAAAAATACTGAGCATGAAATACCGCCTCACAAACGAAGAGCTCTATCTCAACCAGCTCAAGGGGCTTGTAGAGAAAAATCCCGAAAATCTCGAGATGCTTTACTCGTTTTTCGAGGTCCTTTCGCACAAAAACGACATTCCCGAAGTGATAAAACTGCTCGAAAAGATCTACCTGCTTGAAAAAGACGAAAACAAAATGGCAGTGATCGACGAGTTTATGAAATTCGGCGCAGTCTATCAGGCTGTAAAAACGCTCGAAAAGCTGAACACGAAGGAAGCGAGGGCGAAACTCAACGAAATCTACAACCGCTATATGCTTTTCGACAAGGCCGATTCGTATCTCGAGCTCGGCAAAAACAACGATCCGCTCTGGATCTTCCTCAGAGAGCAGATCAAAATGAAAGAAGCCGGAGAGCTTGAAATAGTATCCAAAGAAACCGACAAAATGATGGGTTCGCTGCAGCGCTGCGAGCCTGCCCTGCTCTATCTCAAAGCGGAAGTTTACCGCAGCCAGGGCGACAAACAGCGCACTTTCGCAACGATCGACGCTATGATCGAGTGCAACAGATTCTACCTTCCGGCGCTCGCTTTCGCTTCGGAGATCACTTATTACCAGGGCGATCTGACAAAGGCGAAAAACGGGCTCGACTACATTCTGGAAAACGAGAAATTCCTCTCTCCCGGCGAACTTATCATGCACAACTACCTGATCCTTCTCAGTGCCGAGATCATGGTCAACGAAGGTCAGGAAAACAAAATCATCGCATACCTGCAGAAGAATCTCGACAAAAAGCGTCCGATGGGTTCGCGCGAAGTCGAAATCATTACAGACATAACGGAAAAGCTCAAAGAGTCGAAGCAGAAAGTTTTAAGACAATTTTTGATGAGAAACTATAAATTTTCAGTTCCTTTTAACGCAAGATGATTGGAGGAATCATGCTTTACGAACACAAGAAAATAGAGCCTAAATGGCAGAAAAAATGGAGGGAATCAGGAATTTTTGAATACAAAGGTGCGGCTGATCCGCGTCCGAAATACTACATGCTAGAGATGTTCCCCTACCCGTCAGGCAGACTTCACATGGGGCATGTCAGAAACTATTCGATAGGCGACGTCGTCGCACGTTACTACTTCAGAAAAGGGTTCAACGTCCTTCATCCGATAGGCTGGGATTCTTTCGGTCTTCCGGCTGAAAACGCCGCGATCGAAAACAAGATCCCGCCGGCAAAATGGACTTACGCGAACATCGACAACATGCGCGAACGCTTCCACCAGCTCGGTTTCAGCTACGACTGGAGCCGCGAAACTGCGACATGCAGACCGGAATACTACCGCTGGGAACAGAAATTCTTCATCGAGATGTTCAACCGCGGCCTTGTCTACAAGAAAAACAGCGAGGTCAACTGGTGCCCGAAATGCAACACCGTCCTTGCCAACGAGCAGGTCGAAAACGGCATCTGCTGGCGTCACGGATGCCAGGTCGAAAAACGCAAGATCGAGCAGTGGTATTTCAAAATCACCGACTATGCGCAGGAGCTTCTCGACTGTCTTGACGAGCTCAAAGGCTGGCCCGACAACGTAAAAGAGATGCAGCGCAACTGGATCGGAAGAAGCGAAGGTACCTACATTGACTTCAAATTTGCCGACAGTGATGAAACGGCGACTGTCTTTACGACACGTCCCGACACGCTCATGGGTGTAACTTTCGTCAGCATGGCGGTCGAACACGAATTCACGGCGAAATTTCTTGAAGATGCTCCCAACCGCGCCGAGATGCAGGCATTTATCGACGAAGTCAAGCGTCTGCACCTTGAGACACGCGATGAAAACTACGAAAAGAAAGGCTTCTTCACGGGCAAATATCTGATCCATCCGCTCACCGGCGAGAAGGTTCCGCTCTACTTCGCGAACTTCGTCCTTGCGGGCTACGGAACCGGAATCGTCATGGCGGTTCCGGCTCACGACCAGCGCGATTTCGACTTCGCAAAGAAATATGACCTTCCGGTAAAAGTCGTCATCAAACCGAAAGACAGAGACCTTGAACTGCCGCTTACCGAGGCTTACACCGAGCCCGGCGTCCTTGTAAACAGCGGATTGTTCGACGGGACCGACTCGATAGAAGCTAAAAAAGTGATCAGCGATTACGTCATCAAAGAGGGAAAAGGAAGGATCGGCATCAACTACCGTCTCCGTGACTGGGGCATCAGCCGTCAGAGATACTGGGGAACTCCGATCCCGATGATAAACTGCCCGAAATGCGGCACGGTTCCCGAAAAAATCGAGAATCTTCCCGTCAGACTTCCCGAAAACGTCGAATTCACCGGCGTTACAAGCCCGCTCAAGGATATGCCGGAATTTTACGAGACAACTTGCCCGATCTGCGGCGGCAAGGCGACAAGAGAGACAGACACGATGGATACTTTCGTCGAAAGTTCGTGGTATCACATGAGATACTGCGATCCGAAGAGCTCGGATGTCCCCTTCTCACGCAAGGAAGTCGATCACGCGATGCCGGTCGACCAGTATATCGGCGGAGTCGAACACGCCGTAATGCACCTTCTCTACACGAGATTTTTCACCAAAATTCTGGCCGATTTAGGTTATGTCGGATTCCGCGAACCCGTCAAGAACCTTCTTACGCAGGGAATGGTCTGCATGGAGTCTTATTCTAACGATTCCGGCTACTTATATCCTGATGAAGTCTACAAGAAAGACGGCAAATATTACACCATTTCCGATGATTCTCCCGTCAATG
>CACZFE010000006.1 GCA_902780365.1 uncultured Spirochaetales bacterium | reverse complement strand
TGATCACTCCGGTGCCGCCGCTTTCTTTCTGCTCGGTGCCTGAAAGTGTGATATCGGTAATCTGCTTTGCAACATCGACAATGTGCTGTTCGTCATTCGCAGCTGTGCCGAATTCCTCGCCGCCGGTCGTCGTCGACTGGTAATCTTTAAGCATCGACTGAACTTTGAGTTCAAGCATTCTTGCGATTTCGGTTCTGCCTCTGCCCATTGCACTGGTGCGCATTACAGAAACATTCCTGGAACCTGCAGCACTTCCTACGCCGCATATTTCTTTAGCAGAGCTTGCGCTTCCGAGAACCCATTTCGGAGCACCGTCGAATTCGTTTTTTACGGCATTGCCTGTTTTCTTGTCAGCACTGCCGCATGCGGACAAAACAAGAAGAAGAATAACGGAAATGATAGAAACCACCGATTTTTTCATAATTGCCTCCTAGATATTAAACAAAAACGGCAGTATTTTATTCAAAACGGCTGAATAGTCAAGTTTTACTGCTTTCAACCCCGATATTTGTTGAAAAAAAGTGCCGTTTGTTTTAAAGTGCAGCGCTTTTGTTTTTGGAGGCTTTTTTGTCCGAAGTTCAGGATAGCGCACTAGTTTCGCTTTACGGCGAAGCCCTTGATTTTGCTGAAAGAATGCAGACTCCTTTGACATCGCTTCATTTTCTCCTCGCATTTTTCTCCGCTCCGAGCGAGGCAGCGGCAATCCTTGAAAATCTCCAGATTTCATATCAGACTGTTGCGAAAACCTACAATTCAATGGTTAAAGACGCGAAACTTTCGGGACAAAATATCGAAGAGAGAAAAGACACCGTAAAACTGCTGGAAAAAAGCGCGGAATCGTTCTGTTCCAACAAAGGCCAGCCCGTAAATCCGACCCATTTTCTGGCAGCTTTGACGAGTACACGCGGAACTATCGCCTACAGAATCCTTGAAGCGATGGGAGTTGTCTCAGACATCCGCACTTCCGCGATGTCTCACATTGACGCTCCGATAAAAAAAGCGTTGAACCGCGCCAGTGAAATGCAGCAGGAATCAACAAAAGTCTACCCTGCTTTCAACACAAAAACCAAAAGCGAACCAACTGTCCAAAGTGATGAAAACGTCCTTGCGCTTTTCGGAAGAAACCTTACTCAGGAAGCCCTTGACGGCAAAATAGACCCCGTTTTCGGCCGAAGTCGCGAAATAGAGGCAATAATCGATATTTTAGGAAGAAAAAACAGCAACAACCCGATGATCATAGGCCCGGCAGGAAGCGGAAAAACGGCGATCGTGGAAGCTGTCGCGCTCTGTCAGAAAAACGGTCTGCTGCCCGGTGTCGAAATCTGGGAACTCAGGCTCTCTTCTCTTGTCGGCGGAACGGAATATCGTGGCTCACTGGAAAAAAGAGTTTCAGAACTACTTGATTTTGTTGACAAAAACCGTGACAGCATAATTATTTTCCTTGACGAGATCCATCTTCTTTTCTCTTCCGGCAACGACACTGTCGCAAATATGCTTAAACCGGCTCTTTCACGCGGAAATTTCCCTCTTATCGGAGCAACGACGACCGAAGAATTCAACAAGTTTATCGCAAAAGATCCGGCCATGGAGAGACGTTTTTCGATCGTCAAAGTCGAAGAACCCAAAAACGACGAACTGCTTGCGATCGTAATGAACGCTGCAAAAACGCTTGAAAAATACCACAGCGTAACTTTCGGCGGCGAAAATTTCATAAAAGCGGCGATAACTCTGAGCGACCGCTACATTTCGGGAAAAAGCCAGCCGGACAAAGTCCTTTCGCTGCTCGATACTTTGGGAAGCATCCTGAAACGCGAGCGGAGAACCGAAGCGACGACAGACGATCTTATCTTTTTAGTTTCGAGCCGGACAGGAATTCCGCAGGAAAATCTTCTGATCGATACTGCAAAAATAGTAAATTCACTGCCCGAAGTCCTCGACCGTTCGATAATCGGCCAGAAAAGCGCGAAAGAGCGCATTTCAAGGATATTTGCGAGAAAATTCAGCAACAAACCGGCAGGGAAACCGCTCGCCTCAATGATTTTTGCCGGCCCGACAGGCACAGGAAAGACCGAAACTGCTAAAAAACTTGCAACCTTCCTTTTCGGCAGTCCCGACAGAATGGTCGTTTTCGACATGAGCGAGTTTCAGGAACAGCATTCCGTCTCGAAACTCATCGGCGCGCCTCCCGGATACTCTGGTTACGACGAAGGCGGAAAACTGACAGAGGCGTTCAGACGGGAACCTTACCAGCTTCTTCTCCTTGACGAAATCGAAAAAGCGCACCCGAAAGTGCTGACGCTCTTTTTGCAGATACTTGAAGAGGGAAGAATTTCCGATACTCGCGGCTGGACCGCCGATTTGAGCGAATCGATAGTAATTATGACAACAAATTTAGGTGCCGAACTTTTCTCCGCCGGAAGAATCGGTTTCGGAGAGGCTGACTCCGGAGCTCGCGCCGCAGAAATCATAAATAAAATCGAAGGCTTCCTGTCACCGGAACTTGTCAACCGCGTTGATGACGTCGTCCTTTTCAAACCGTTCTCGCAGGAAGAATTCCTGAAACTTGCGGAGATTTCACTCACAAAAACTTTAAAAAGAGTCAACAGTATGGAAAACTGCTCTCTTTCAATCGAAGATCCTAAAGCGGCGAAAAACCTTATAATTTCAAAAATGACCGCACGCGACAAACTTATGGGCGCGAGAGCCGTCGCAAGAATAGCCGGCAAGTTTTTCGAAGGGGCCTTCCTCGAGGAATACTACAAAAATTCAGGTAAACATTCCGACTTTCTGTGCTGTGTCAGGAACGACGAATTCGTTTTTGAAAAAAAAGACTGATCACTCTTTGCTTTTCATAAGATTTTCCAGATAGGCAATCATATCTTTCGCGCGGAGTTTTTTCTTGCGGACAATGTTGAGTTCCTCTTCGTCTGCGGGAGTAAAGACCTTTTTCGAAGAAAGTTCGCCCGAACGTTCGTTCAGTTTTGAGTGTTCTTCCTTGAGTTGTTTCAACTTTTCCTGAATCTCTTCACGCGAAAAACTGTCCTGAGCCATTTTTGCCTCCCGAAGTTCAACTTCAACATAAAAATTGCCGTCACTATTCAGATTTGCCGGTAAAATAACATGATTTACGATGTATGGTTCAGCGGTTATATCGACTTTTTTCGTTCCTGAAAGAGCATTGAATCTGGCGCAGTCGAAAGAAAAACCGTCAAAACGCACATTTCTGACTGAAAAAATTCTTTCCAGTTCCGGATTTATCTCTCCGCCGCACTCCACCGGAGCAACTATTTCGGCACTTTTTCCTGCGAAACCGGCGAAAAAAGAGGAAATGTTGTCGTAAGGCGGTTTTATGAAGATGTCACCGCGAAGGATCCTGTCATTTTTATCAAGAACAGCTGCGAAATATTCCCCTTTGTTGAAAGGAATGAGAACTATCCTGATTTCAGCAGCACACTCGCCGGAACAAGCCGAAATGAATGAAAACGAACTGACCGTCTCGACAAATTTTATTCCGAGCGAATAAATGTAAGCCAGAAAAAACGCTGTTCCGGTTTTAATTCCAGTGAAAGCGCCCGGACCGTTGCCGATTATGACACGCGGAAGCTCTGTAAAATCAAGGGTTCCGGCAATTTTTCCGAATTCTTCAGGCAAAAACCGGCTAAGTTTCGATTTTTCGAAATTTTCAGCCATAAAAACAGTTTTTCCAGCACACTCGCCGCCAAAAAAAATGTTTGATGAAGAAGCGTCGAAAACAAGAATATTTTTGAAATTTTCAGCCAAACCGCACCTTTAAATATCAAAAAAACGTCCAATTATGCCGTAGGAAGAAGTTAAATCAAGAAAAATCAGGCCCTCATGAGACATAAAAAACATTTCAATCAGGGAGATTTCCGTTATAATTCCGGTGTTTTTGTTTTTCACAGCCGGTGGAGAAATGAAAAAAATACTCTGCATATTTCTTCTGATTTTGGTGATGTTTCCTTTGTTCGCCGAAGAAAACAGCGAAAAAGCGGACAAGAATTTCAATATCCGGGGAAGCGGAAAATTTTTCGCACTTGACCCGCTGACCGACGGGATCCTGCTCGGAACAGGGCTTCTTCTCACAGGAGGTGAACTGCTTCTTGACGATATGCTGGAACTCAACCGCAGAAAATACGACGGAACAGTATATTCCAAAAGCGATGTGAACGCTTTCGACCGCGAACTTATCCGACCTTATTCGGAAATCCACGACGGAGCTGGCGATTTTCTCCTTATCGCGTCGCTGACGACTCCGGTCATACTGCTCTCCTCCGACAAAGATGAATGGTTTACGAACGGCGTGATGTACATCGAGACTCTTTTGATCGCAAACGGTTTGAAAGAACTGGCAAAAATCGCCGTAAACCGCAAACGCCCCTACATGTATTCCGACCGCGATATGCCGCAGGAAGAAATCGAAAACGGTGACTGGGCGAAATCAATGCCTTCGGGTCACACGACTTTTGCCTTTGCAAGCGCGGCCTTTCTGACCTACACTTTCTGCAGATATTTCCCTGATTCCCCGTGGCGGATCCCCGTATCCATAGGCAGTTACGCCATTGCAACCGGAGTTGCAGTATTGCGTGTTTCAAGCGGAAAACACTTTCTGAGCGATGTTCTTGCAGGCGCTGCAATCGGAACCGTCGTCGGAGTCATGGTACCTTTCCTCCACACTTTAAAGACTAAAAACAATATGAGCGTAGCCGTGACGGGAAACGGATTAAGTTTGACGATGAGGTTTTAAGGTATTATAAAATCTCAAATTTGTTTTTTGTTTGCTAATATTTTATCAAAAAATTGACTTTTAGCCGATTAACGCTAATATATTGGCGATTTTGAGGTGTAAGAATGATAGTGCTGAAAACTCCGCAGGAAATGGCAGTCGATGCCGCGACGCGCTTTAAAGACATGAGAAAAGCAAAAAAAATCAAACTAAAAGATTTGAGCAAGAATAGCGGCGTTCCCTATTCCACGATCAGACGGTTTGAAAGCAGCGGAGAAATATCTTTTCTTTCGCTCGTTAAAATCGTTTCCACTATCGGCGAAGACGAAGAGATCGCAAATTTGTTTACCCGGCGCATACCCGCATCAATAGAGGAGATTATCCGTGAAAACCGCAGATAGGATCGAAGTTTTTTTTGACGGAAAAAAAGTCGGCACAATGGTTCCCTACCAGAAACGGCTGACCGCTTTTGAATATTCCGATGAATGGCTTAGAAACGGATTTTCAATCAGTCCTTTTTCGCTGCCTCTGCAAGCCGGAGTGAAAATCGCAAAAGCAGATCCTTTCGACGGAATCTTCGGGATATTTGCCGATTCGCTTCCCGACGGCTGGGGCAGACTTCTGGTTGACCGGATGCTCAGAAAAGCGGGAGAACGTCCGGAAGAAATTGATCCCTTTTCTCGTCTCTCCATTGTCGGAGCCTCGGGAAAAGGAGCTTTGGAATTCAAACCGGTTTACAACCTGCAAACCGCGAAACAAACCGACGACCTTGACCACCTTGCCGAAGAATGCCGGAAAATCCTTCAAACCGAAGATTCAGGTGATTTAGATATGCTCTTTGCCATGGGTGGTTCTTCCGGCGGAGCGCGGCCGAAAGTAACGATCAGGCTGGGTGGAGAAGATTGGATCGTGAAATTTCCCTCATCGGGTGATCCGGCAGATATCGGTTTTATGGAATACGAATACAATCTCTGCGCGAAAGCCTGCGGCATCGAAATTCCTGAAATCAGACTTTTCCCCTCTGATTTATGCCCGGGATATTTCGGCTGCAAACGCTTCGACAGAGTGAAAACCCCGCTAAACAAGCGGAAGAAGTGGAAAAAATGTTCACTCTAATGTGTTTCAATGTTTTTGCACACAACAGAGACGACCATTCCAACAATTTTTCTTTTGTTTATGACGGCAGATGGCGCTTATCTCCGGCTTACGATCTGACTTATTCGAACTCTGTCGGCGGAGAACACGCAACCACAGTCGCCGGAGAAGGAAAAAATCCAACAATGAATAACATTCTTTCTGTCGCAAAAAAAGCCGGCATTAAAGAATCTATTGCGAAACAAATAGCTGAAAAGATTCAAGAAACTGTAAACAAACGGCTTGGGAAAATTATGGAGTCAATATGATCCAGGACATAGATCCAAGTAAATTCGATATCGCTTTTAAAAATCTAAAGCCTCAAGCGACTGATTTTATTCTGTATTTCAACAAAAACGGCGAAATCCTCATCAAAGCGGAAGGCAGGCGTCTTTTGTTTCCGTCTGCAAAAAATCCGCCGGCAACAGAAAAAATAATTTATCTCTTTTCCGTGGATGAAAAACGCTATTTTCTTGCCGTCACCCAGGATGAAATTTCGCTCGCAGGCTTTAGCTATCAGGGCTTGCGTGAGCTGCGCGGAAACTGCGGAAATGCTGATCTTCTTGTCGCATTCACGGCATATCACTTGTGGCGCTGGTACACGGACAACCATTTTTGCGGAAGATGCGCGGCAGAACTTTCCTTTTCCGAAACCGAACGCGCTTTAGTCTGCAAAAAATGCGGAAACACAATATATCCGCGCATAAATCCGGCAGTCATCGTGGCAGTCACGAAAGGCGACTCTCTTCTGGTCACAAGGTATCGCAACGGCTATAACCACAACGCCCTTGTTGCGGGTTTTACGGAGATCGGCGAAACTCTGGAGCAGACAGTTGCACGCGAAGTGATGGAAGAAACCGGCATAAAAGTCAAAAACATCAGCTACTACAAATCACAGCCGTGGGGGATCGCACAGGATATTTTAGTCGGTTTTTTCTGCGAAGCCGACGGCGATGACGAGATCCGCCTTGACGAAAACGAACTGAAGTTCGCGCAGTGGCTCAAACGCGATGAGATCGAGCTGCAGCCTGACAGCATCAGCCTCACGAATGAAATGATGAAGATGTTTAAAGAGGGGAAATTGACTGCGAAATTTTTTAGAGAGTTGAAATGAAACAATACACTGTTACAGGAATGAGCTGCGCGGCATGTCAGGCGCGAGTCGAAAAGGCTGTGGCGAAAGTCGCAGGAGTTGAATCGGTAAGCGTGAGCCTCCTCACAAATTCGATGGGTGTCGAGGGTTCGGCCTCTGACGAAGCGGTCATCAAAGCAGTTCAAGAGGCGGGTTACGGCGCGAAACCGAAAGAAAATGATTCAAACGACAATGTTCTGAGCGATACAGAAACTCCGAAACTCAAAAAAAGGCTACTCTCATCCGTGATTTTTCTCGTTGTTTTAATGTACATCACGATGGGGCACCACATGCTGGGTCTGCCGCTTCCCGAGGAGCTTTCGCACAAACACCTTGCCTTGATCCAGATGATCCTTGCGGCAATCGTTATGGTTATAAACCACAAATTTTTCACAAGCGGTTTCCGCTCGGTTTTCCACGGCGCACCGAATATGGATACGTTAGTTGCGCTCGGATCAGGCGTCTCTTTCGGATGGAGTTTTTATGTGCTCTGCCTGATTTTTGCGGATCATCCGGAATGTGCGGAACTTTACCGCAATAGTCTTTACTTTGAATCGGCCGCGATGATCCCGGCTCTGATAACAGTCGGGAAACTGCTTGAAGCGATTTCGAAAGGAAAAACCACAAACGCTCTCAAAGGGCTCATCGAACTTGCTCCTGCAAAGGCGATTCTGCTCAAAAACGGCGTCGAGACCGAGGTGAAAGCTGAAGAAGTCAAGGTCGGAGACATTTTTATCGTGCGCCCCGGAGAAAAGATCCCGGTCGACGGAATCGTCATTTCGGGAACAAGCGCGGTCGATGAATCGGCTCTGACTGGCGAATCGGTTCCAGTTGACAAAAACGAGGGCTCGAATGTCAGCGCGGCAACTATAAACCAGACGGGACATCTCACCTGCAGAGCGACGAAAGTCGGCGAGGACACCGCTCTGGCACGCATCATCCGCCTTGTTTCGGATGCCGCGGCGACAAAGGCACCTATTGCCAGAATTGCTGATAAAGTTTCGGCATATTTCGTGCCGGCTGTCATCATAATCGCTCTTATCGTCTGCATCGGCTGGCTTATTGCGGGAGAAACTTTGGCGTTTGCGCTGGCGAGGGCAATATCGGTCCTTGTGATTTCGTGCCCGTGCGCTTTAGGCCTGGCAACACCTGTTGCGATAATGGTGGGAAGCGGCGTCGGAGCTAAAAACGGAATACTTTTCAAAAGCGGCGCATCCCTTGAATCAGCTGGAAAAACCGAGATCATAGCGCTCGACAAAACAGGGACCATAACCTCGGGAAAGCCTGAAGTTACCGACATTCTGCCCGCTTCGGGAATCACTGAAAACGAACTTCTTGAAAAAGCGTTCTCGCTCGAAATAAAAAGCGAGCATCCTCTCTCAAAAGCTGTCGTCAAGAAGGCTGAAACTCTCGGTTTGAAGGCGCTTGAAACAGCCAATTTCCGCATTCTGCCGGGAAACGGAGTCGAAGCAAAAATCGGAGAGAAGATCCTTCGCGGTGGAAACGAAAAATATATTTCAGAGTTCGCAAATCTTCCCGAAAACCTCGCGAAAGCCGCATCAACACTAGCCGAAGCAGGCAAAACTCCGCTTTATTTCTGCGAAAACGAAAAAATTCTGGGGATCATCGCAGTCGCCGACACGATAAAACCCGATTCGGCGAAAGCGATAGAAGAAATGCTCAAAATGGGACTTTCAGTAATAATGCTGACGGGCGACAACGCAAAAACGGCAAAGGCAATAGGCGCGGAAGCGGGAGTTGACGAGGTTATCGCCGGAATCCTGCCCGAAGAAAAAGCAAAAGCGGTCGTCATGCTGCAGAAATACGGAAAAACAGCTTTCGTGGGTGACGGGATCAACGATTCCCCCGCATTGGCAAAGGCCGACACAGGCATTGCGATAGGTGCCGGAACCGATATCGCGATAGACAGCGCCGAGATCGTTCTCATGAACAGCTCGCTTCTTGATGCTGCTGCCGTGGTAAGACTCAGTCGCAAAACTTTGAAAAATATCCACGAAAACCTTTTCTGGGCGTTTTTCTACAACATTGTCTGCATCCCGCTTGCAGCAGGACTTTCCGCCTGGAAAATGAACCCCATGATAGGCGCTGCGGCAATGAGCCTTTCAAGTTTCACCGTCTGCATGAACGCTTTGAGAATAAATCTATTTAAAATCCATGACTCAGAACACGATAAAACCCTTATCCGAAAGGGGTTTGACGCTAATGAGCTTAAAAAGGAAATATCGGAAAACTTTGGTAAAAAAAGGAGTGAAAAAATGAAAAAAACAGTAAAAATCGAAGGAATGATATGCCCGCACTGCGAAGCAAGAGTCAAAAAACTTCTTGAAGAACTCACTTTTGTTGAATCAGCTGATGTCAGCCACAAAACAGGCGAAGCCATTCTTACACTTTCGGGCGAAATGGATGAAGCAGCTATACGCAAAACCATCGAAGACAACGGATACAAGGTAATATCGGTCGGATAATCGAAATAATTACAAAAACAACTCTTTTTATGCTATAAACGGGCAGTTTTTTGTATCGGAGAGAATAATGTTTGATCAAATCGAGATTCTGCCGCTCGGCGGACTGAAGGAAATCGGAAAAAACTGTATGCTTATCAAGGCCGGGAACGATGCGGTAATGATCGACTGCGGCATGGGTTTTCCGGGAAACGACGACTTTATGGAGGATGATTTTTTCATTCCCGATTTCGACATCATCGAGGAACTGGGGATAAATCTTCTCGGCTGCGTTATAACCCACGGCCACGAAGACCATATCGGCGGCGTGCCGTATCTCCTGCAGGAATTTGATGTTCCGGTCTACATGACGAACTTTCCCGCACTCGTCCTGGCCGAAAGGATCGACCGTTTTGCGGTTTACAAAAGGAATATCCGCACTCTGAACTACAAACATCCTGAAACCATAAAACTCGGAGATTTCACTATCGATATGATCAATGTCCCTCACTCGATCCCCGAGGCGAAGGCACTTGTCATAAAAATCGGCGACTACACGATCCTTCACACCGGCGATTTCAAATACGAACCCGGCAAAGAATCACCGTTCAAGGGCAAGATCCCCGAAAAAATCGACATCCTCCTTTCAGACAGCACGAATATCGAGCGCAAAGGGCATTCAGAAAGCGAAGAATCGATCCTCGGAAACATAGCAGACATCATCGAAAACGCTCCGGGGCGTGTCATTGCGACAGGATTTTCCTCAAACACGACGCGAATCGGCAACATCATCAATATTTCGCTTCTCAAAGGGAGAACAGTCGGTCTTCTTGGGCGCAGCGTAAATTCGTATATGCAGATCGCCTCAGATCTCGGTCACATCAAGCTGCCGGCATCGGTCCTCACCGACCAGACGAAGATAAACCGCGTTCCCGAAAACAAGATAACCCTCATCGTCACAGGCTCACAGGCAGAGCCGCGCAGCGTTATGAAACGGATGAGCCTCGACATGATGAAATCAGTTTCTATCCGTTACGGCGACACGATTTTCTTCAGCTCTAAAAACATTCCCGGAAACGAGCTTTCTATCGGCAGAATGATTGACAAACTCATTGAAAAAGGAGCCGATGTCTACTACGAAAACACCGACAAGATCCATGTTTCGGGGCACGCATTCCAGGACGACATCGTTCAGGCTTTCAAAGACGTGAATCCGCACTATGTCGTTCCTGTGCACGGCCACAGAAGGTTTCTGGACCTCAGCGCAAGACTTGCCGAAAAGAACGGTTACAGCTCGGTGGTCATCAGCGACGGCGATATGCTCTGCTTCAAAAAAGGGAGACGCCCGTTTGTTTCGCACACTTTCGATCTGTCGACCAAAGTTGTTTCGAACGGAGATTCAGACCTCATCGATATGGAAAACATAAAAGAGCGCAAACGTATTGCCAAAGCGGGTTTCATGACAGTTATGATGACTGTCGATTTCTTCTCGAACGAGCTTCTCGCCGCTCCGAGAATCATCTCGGCAGGTATTGCAAACGCTGTGAAAATCAAAAAAATCGAGCGCGAAATCAAAGATATGATCGAAGACTATTTCAACGATGAAATAGCCGACGAGCCTATCTGGAAGGATGTCGAGGAGGATATCCGCATCATGGTGCGGCACTATCTGACGGAACTTACCGACAAAAAACCGATAGTCCACGCAATCATCGTCAATCTGGATTAGGAGGATAAAATGGAACAATTGCTTCTTACACCGTGGCTGATCTGGGTGATCGTCGCAGTCGCGGCTTTTATTCTTGAAATTTTTATTCCCGGTTTCTGGGTGGCAATTCTCGGTATAGGCGCCCTTGCCGCGGTTCCGCTTGCAGCCTTAGGAGCCGGAACAACATGGCAGATTCTCGTTTTTGCAGTCGTTTCACTCATCGCAGGAATATTTTTCAGGCCTCTCGCCCTCAAATATTTTTTCAAATCGTCGGAAAAACGCGAGGCCAACACCAACGCAATGATCGGGAAAAAGGCGAAAGTCACAGTAAAAATAACTGCTGACACTCCAGGAAAAGTCAAAATCGGAAGCGAAGTCTGGACAGCTCTTCCCGAAAACGATGAAGCTGTTTTCAACGAAGGCGAAACAGTTGAAATCACCGCCGTTGACGGCGCGAAAGTTATAGTAAAATCTCACAATTAGGAGGAAAACATGGTTTGGGTAATCGCTGTAATCTGCGTATTTGCGGTAATCATCATTGCAAAAGGGGCAAAAATCGTTCCGCAGGCAAAAGTCATCATCGTTGAAAGACTCGGAAAGTATCACTGCACGCTTCAGAGCGGCTTCAACATCATCGTTCCCATCATCGACAAGCCGCGCAAAATGGAAACAAGAGTCATGAAACAGCTTTACGACGGCAGAAAGATCATGGTCACGACCGAACAGACCTTCATCGATCTGCGTGAAACCGTCCACGATTTTCCGAAGCAGAACGTTATTACGAAAGATAACGTCGTAATCGAAATCGATGCCATTCTTTACTACCAGATCACCGATCCGTTCAAGGCAATGTACGAGATTTCGAACCTTCCCGACGCGATCGAAAAGCTCGCAAAAACGACGCTCAGAAACATCATCGGAAACATGGATCTTGACCACACTCTCTCAAGCAGGGACGATATAAACTCGAAAATGACCGAGATTCTTGACGAAGCGACCGACAAATGGGGCGTAAAAGTCAACCGCGTCGAAATTCAGGACATCAACCCGCCTCAGGACATCAAAAATGCGATGGAAAAACAGATGCGTGCAGAGCGCGACAAACGTGCTGCCATCCTTACGGCTGAAGCTGACAAACAGTCAAAGATCCTTGAATCTGAAGGTGAAAAGCAGAAAAACATCAACTACGCTGCCGGCATGAAGGAATCGAACATCCTTGAAGCAGAAGGTCAGGCTCAGGCTAAAATCAAAGTCGCAACAGCTGAAGCAGAGTCGATCCGTCTTATCGCAGATGCGATCAAAGACACGAAAATGGATCCGGCGCAGTACCTCATCGCACTCAAATACATTGAAACTCTGGCTTCAATCACATCCGGCAAGGACAACAAAGTCGTCTATATGCCTTACGAAGCAAGCGGAATACTCGGTTCTGTAGGCTCGATCCAGGAAATGTTCAAAAATCTGCCGAAATAAGCGGCAAAAATACAAAAAATCAATCCATCAAATCAATTTCTGAATCCAAAAATTATCGGGATTTTATTCAAGAAGTGGTGCCGAGAACAGGACTTGAACCTGCACGGAGTTGCCCCCACTAGAACCTGAATCTAGCGTGTCTGCCAATTCCACCATCCCGGCACGAAAAGCGCGGTAATTATACTCAAAATGCGTTATAGTCAAGAAATTTCGGTGTTATTGCGATTCTTAGTCGCCTGCAAGGTGCTTGAGCTGCTCTTTGAGAGCGTTGAATTTTTCGGCTTCTTTCTTCATTTTGTTGATCTCGGTTTCAAGCTCTGCGATTTTTGAGGAAAGTTCTGATTTTTCTTTTTCTGCAGCCTCGATTTTTCCTGAAGCTTTCTCCGCGTTATTTTTAAGCGTTTCGATTTCCGACTGAGCCGCTTCAAACGCTTCTTTTGTCTCCATCAGCTTGTCAATCTGCGTATTGAGTTCTTTTATGCGCTCGAGTTTTTCGGCATTTTTGCTCTTCAAAGACTCGTTTTCTTTGGTGAGTTCGTCGTTCTGGTCGGTGATTTCGGCCGCTTTGGCTATAGCTTCGCCGAGTTCGTCGATCTCGCTTTTCTGAACAGCGCAGACTCTTTCGAATTCAGCTTTTTCCTGACGGACTTTTTCAAATTCGTCGGCGATGATCGTAAGATTCGATATCGTATCCTTGAGTTCGGCCGCCTCGGATTCCGACTCTTTTAAAAATTTTTCCTGTTCTTCAAGAAGACGCGCTTTTTCGGCAATTTCGTCCTGTGCCTGTTTCAGCGACTTTTCAAGATTTCCCTTTTCAGCGGCAGCGGCATCGACCGTTTTTTTAAGCTCCGCTTTTTCGGAAAGCGCCTTTTCCGTTTTCGCCTTTTCCGCTTCAAGAGTTTTTTTGAGCTCTTCGGTTTCCTTTTTATGCGATTCGTTCAGTTTGTCTTTTTCAGCAGCAGCAACCTTTTTGGTTTCTTCAAGCGATTTCAAGGTGTTGTCTTTTTCGGCAAGAGCATCTTTCGTCTCTTTTTCAGCCTTTTTGACTCTCTCTTTCATCTCTTTGTTATATACCGAAAGAACATCGTTCTGGTCTTTGACTTCGGCGACTTTCTTTTTCAGATCGTCAATGTCTTTCTGGCTGAACGAATTTTTGAGAGAAGTTTCAAGCTCCTGGACCGATTTTTCGAGAGTAGCGTTTTTCTTTTCGGCCTCTGCAAGTTTAGCAGCTGTTCCAGCCTTTTCGTCCTGCGCTTTCTTCAGCTCGGCAGCAATTTTTTCCTTTTCAGCAGAAACCATGTCAAGCTGTTTTTTAAGCTCGTCGCGCTCTTTAGACACATTTCCGGCAGCCTTTACTTTTCCTTCAAGTTCAGCGATCTGCTCTTCAAGATTTTTTATGCGAAGACCTTTCTGCACGATGGCATCCTTCAGTTCGCCGGTTTCCTCTTCCATTTTCGCGGCTTCGGAAAGATTTTTCTCAAGTTCGGCAATTTTTTCGTTCTGCCTGCCGATTATTTCATCCTTTTCCGAAATCTGTTTATTCAAAGAGCCGATTTCCTCGTCTTCTTTTGCAAGTCTGCCTTTGAGATCGGCAAGCTCTGCCGCTTTTTCTTCTTCGGCAAGTGCATCAAGAAAAGGATATATTGCATTCATAGAAGCAAGAATCGTCTCATCGTCAGCAGGCAGCTTAAGATAGTAATCCGCATGATAGTCAAACTCTCTGTGTCTTTCGAAAGTCGCCTCGTCAGCGTCACTCGAAACAAGCAGTATCGGTCTCGACGCATAAAGACTGAGCGCCCTGATTTTTTTGCAGAGCATAAAACCTGTCAGACCCGTGTTTTCCGCACGGATTATAAATGCATTGATTTTTGTTGAGTCAAGAATTTCCTGAACCTTTGCTTCGGAAGGCGCGACAAAAACTGAAAAACCGAATTGCCCGAAAAGAGCCGAAAGATTTCCCGCATTTGCCTGATCGGATTCATAAATAAGTAGGTTTTTGCTCATAATAGACCTCTGCTATTTGTTTTTAAAAGCTGCAAGTGTTTTTTCTATCGCAAAAATCGAACCGAGACCGTTCTCTTTCAGAACCTTTAAAAAAGCTGTTCCGCCAAGAGGAAGGATCTTGAGATAACCATGAAGAGTAAGTTTTAAAAAGTTAGCGTAAATAATCAGATTTATTTTCTCTTTGCATTCGCCGGCAAGAAGTTTTGCCGAAAAAACAAGAAAATCCTGAGCATTTAATGTTGAAGTGTATTCCGAAAACAACTTGGCGAAAACTTCCTCCTGCATGCTTACGACAAAATCAGGCTTGTCGTTTCCGCCGGATTCACGGAACGAAACGGCTCCTGTTTCACGTGAAACAATCACCTTCTCTCCGCCTTCCACAACAACACCGAAAGATGCGCCTTTCGACAGAGAATCAAGGATTTTCATTACCGCGCCGTTGTTTCTGACTGCTTCTTCAACAGAAATCATACAGTGAACCCCTCAACCAAAAGAGGTTTTTTTGTATCACAACCTCGTTTCTTTTGCAAGAAATTAAGATTTCACTCGTTTTTTTCGGAAATTTGAATATAATTGGCGCCGCAGATTCTTGTCGGCACTTCGTAATATCGTTGTTTCGATATTCCGACGGCGCGAATCGTTATTAACGGCAAAAGCGGCAAAAAAGTGGAGATTTTATGAAGTTCTCGATCGTGATTCCAAGTTACAATCAGGGTGAATTTCTGGAAAGGACGCTGCTTTCGGTCATAAATCAGGGAGTTGAGACCGAAATCATCGTTATTGACGGCGGCTCGACCGACAACTCAGTCGAAATCATCAAAAAATACGAGGACAAAATCGCCTACTGGGTCTCGGAAAAGGACCGAGGGCAGAGCCACGCGCTGAACAAAGGCTTCGCTCATGCGACGGGTGACATTTTCGGCTGGCAGAACAGCGACGATGTCTACATGCCGGGAGCGTTCAGGAAAGTTCAGGAAGTTTTTGAAAAATTTCCCGACAAAAAAATCGTCTACGGCAACTGGTATGAAATCGATGAGAACGACAATATAATCGACAAAACTTACTCAGCACCGAAGCCGAGAGTTCCCCATTTTTCCTACGAAGGGTTCGACTGCTACAACCAGACGATGTTCTGGCGCAGAAGCGTCCACGAAAAATTCGGACAGCATGATGAAAGACTTCATATGCTGATGGATGACGACATGATTTTTCGTTTCATTTTTCAGGAAGGAGTTGATTCTTTCTATAAAATCAACGATTTTCTTGCGTCTTTCAGACGAACTTCGACTCAGAAAAGTCCTGATGACCACCTCAACGAAACGACAATCCTGAACGAAAAAATGCTTGCCGAAAAATTTGGTTTTCCACCAGAAAATTCTTTCGCAGGCAAGTATTACCGCGTTCGTCACAGATTTGCCAAACTCTGGTGGCACCTGACTCAGGGAGGCATCCGTTACACTTGGCACAAATTCTGGCGCGGCTACAAAAAAAGAGGAAAAATCTTCTGATGAAAGTTGTTTCGATTACGACTGCGTTTCCGAGAAACGAAAACGACGTTCTCATTCCTTGGATTATAAAACTCATAGACCTTCTGCAAAATAAAGATGTGGAAACCGAGGTTTTCACTTCGTCATACTGCGGAAGAAAAAGCGAGATCAGCCGAAATATCAGCGTGTTCCGCTTCCGTTATTTCTTTAAAAAATGGGAAAAGTTGAGCCACGACATGTCTGTTCCAGAAAAACTGAAAAGCAACAGACTTTATTTTTTCGTATTGCCGTTTTTTATGATTTTTGGAATAATTTCGGCATGTTTTTACGCAAGAAAAAATGATTTTGAAATTATCCATGTTCATTTTCCGTTTCCGCTTGCCCTTTTCGGAATTGCGATGAAATTTTTTTCAAAAAAACCGCTCGTAATGACATGCCACGGAAGCGAAGTCAATATGGCGAAGAAAAAATTTCTTTTCCGTAAAATTTTCAAGTGGATGCTTGATTATGCAGATTGTGTCACCGTAAATTCGACTTTTATGAAAAATGAAGTCGAAAAAATCATTCAAGACAAAAATATAGAAATAATTCCGATGGGAGCCGGAATCGGTGATATTTCCTACAAATTGGCGGAGAAAAAAGAAAAAAAAACTAAAACAAACATTCTTTTCGTAGGGCGTCTGATTGAATGGAAAGGAACCAAATATCTTATCGAGGCAACAAAACTTCTTGACTCTGAAAAATTTGAACTTCATATCGCCGGCGATGGCCCTGAGAGAGAAAATCTAGAAAAAATTGCTCCGAAAAATGTGATTTTCCACGGATATCAGACAGGTAAAAACCTCGAAACACTTTACCAAAACGCAGACATTTTCGTTCTTCCTTCCATTGTAGATGATGCCGGATACACAGAAGGTCTGGGAACAGTTCTTCTTGAAGCAACCAATTTTTCCGTTCCTATGATTGGAACTAATGTCGGTGGAATTCCAGATATAATTAAGGACGGGAAAACAGGAATTTTAGTTCCTCAAAAAAATCCGGAAGCTATAAGCGAAGCGGTAGAAAGGCTTGCTAAAAACCCCAAACTTCGCGAAACTTTTGTAGAAAATGCCATGAAACACTTGGAAGAATCATTTTCCTGGGAAATAATAACCGAAAAATTTTTCGAGATTTATTCATCTTTGACAAAATAAAAACAATGTTTCTACCAATCCGATTTTATTGATGTTTTTTTAATATATGGTAAAATTCTCCGTTTTTTGAAAAAGGAGTGCCGATGAAAATAGAGCTTACCATTCCGATTCTTCTTGACATGCTTGAAGAATATTCGGTGATAGACAAAAGCCTGAAAGAGTTGATCGTATCAAGGCGCGACTATTATGAATCAATGTTTCAGGGAAAATACCGCAGAGAACCTTTCGTGACGGAACTGGTCTCTTTCGCCTGCGAAAACGAAGGGGTGAAATGCGACGAGGAACAGATCCTGAAACTGATTGCGGCGCGCAGCGGCTGCGAATACATAGTTATCGACCCGCTGAAAATAGACACTCAGCTTACAACAAAAACGATAAGCGTAAAATACGGCAAAATCAACCGGCTGATACCGCTCTACAAAGATGGTGACGCTATTGTCGTGGCGATGGCTGACCCGTTCAGGATGGATCTTATCGACCAGCTTTCAACAAGCAGCGGCTGCGAAATAATCCCGGTTGTCGCTTCGGCGCGTGAGATCGAAAAGACTATCGACGACATTTTCGGTTTCAAAAAGTCGATAAAGGCGGCTGCGGACGACAACGCAAAGGAAAACTTCAACAATCTTGAAAACCTGACAGGGCTCGGACAGGCGAAAAATATGGACGACAAGCACATTATCAACGCTGTCGACTATATGCTTAAATACGCTATCGAGCAGGAGGCAAGCGACATCCATATCGAGCCGAAACCGACAGAAACCCTTATCCGCTTCAGGCTTGACGGCATTCTCCACACGATTTATTCGTTTCCGGCAGAAGCTCACCTGCCGTTTCTGAGCCGGCTCAAAATGCTCGCAAAGATGGATATCGCCGAAAAAAGAAGACCGCAGGACGGAAGGATCAAAGTCCTCACCGAAACCGGTCAGACAGTCGAGCTCCGTGCCAGCACGATCCCGGTCGTCAGCGGAGAAAAGATGGTCCTCAGGATTTTGGAATCAGGAAATTTCATCAAAGATATCAGCAATATAGGTTTTACGGAAGAGCAAAAGAAGTCGTTTGAGGAAGCGATGAAAAAATCCTACGGAATGGTGCTTGTCACCGGTCCTACTGGAAGTGGTAAATCGACGACGCTCTACTCGACTTTGAAAACAATGGCCTCTCCCGACATCAACATAATTTCGGTCGAAGACCCTATAGAAATCGTGATCGACGAAATCAACCAGATGGGTGTCAACGTCAAGGCTGGGATCACCTTCTCAAGCGCGCTGCGCCACATTCTGAGACAGGATCCTGATATCGTAATGATAGGCGAGATCCGCGACAAAGAAACTGCCGCGAATGCTGTTCAGGCCGCTCTGACCGGGCATCTGGTGCTTTCAACGCTCCATACCAACGACACCGCGACAGCTGTAGAAAGACTAGGCGATCTAGGGGTCGAACCTTTCCTCATTGCAAGCGTTCTCAACGCGGTCGTCGCACAGAGACTCGTCAGAAAGGTCTGTCCGCACTGCGCCTTCACAAGAGACATGACCGAGGAAGAGAAAATCACGCTTCATCTCCCGTTGGAACACACATACAAAATCCGCGACTCGGAAGGATGCGTAAAATGCCGTTTCACGGGATACAAAGGAAGAACGGCGATTGTCGAATATATGCCGGTAACGGCAAAAATGCGCTCTCTTATTTCGAGCGGCGCTACAACTGAGGAAATCCGCAACAACGCGGTAATGGACGGAATGATGACTTTGAAGGAAGCTGCAATCCGCAAGCTTGCCGACGGAGTCACTACCTTCAGCGAAATTGTAAAAGCGCTTTATTATGACTGATAAAAGGTGGTAAAATGGGAAAAACTCTTAAGCTCTCCCTGTTTGCGGCTTTATTTGCCGCATTTGCACTTGTATCGTGCAGCAACAGCATCGAAGGTTTCGAGAAAAGCGATAACATGCTTTCGCTTACGACTTTCAATGCAAAAATGACTGATGATCTGAACTTCAAAGTCAAAAGATTCAAGAAAATGGAAGCCGTTATGGCCGAAAACTCGAGTGAGATTCTCTGTATTCAGGATCTTTACGGCAATAAAGTCCTTGATGAAGTCCGCAAAATGCTGAAAAACGACTACGGCTACGACTACTCACTTTACGCAAAAACAAGCAACGAAGACGAAGATCTTGAATTTACCGAGGCCCAGACTATTCCGGCATCGTGTTCGACAAGTGACATTGCACCTGTAATTTCATGCGTCATGCAGAACTGCCCCGACTATGATGCAGGATGTATCGTGCAGAGCTGCTGGCAGAGTTTCCTCGAGCTTCCGGCAGACTGCAGGAACTGCATGATAGGCGGCGGAATGGAGGCAATCTCCGGCGGCAGCTACACCGAAATCCTCGAAAAATGTATGCAGACAACAAAAATTCCGGCAAAAAAACTTGAATACGAATTTGAGGGAAACAGCGGCATTCTTCTCGCGTCAAAACTTCCGATGTCCAACAAACAGGCAATAAAACTGAGGTCGTTCGGCAGAATGCGCTCTGCGGTTGCGGCCAACGTTCAGAAGGACGGTATCGGAAAAATCCAGATTATCTGCACCGGCCTCTCACCTCTGAGTGAAACTGAATACGACGGTTTCGGCGAAAACTGGGAAGACGAACAGCTGACGCAAATCGGACAGATTCTCGAGATTCCGGTCGAGGACGATGTAGTTCAGCGCGTAATTCTGGGTGATTTTGACGGAAACATCGAAGCCGGAAACATTCGCGAAAACAATCCGGAACCTGTCGCTCTTCTTGAGGACGAAGGCTGGTACGACCCTTATTTCGACATCAATTCAAAAGAAGAACTCGACTGCACGCGCTGCCCCGAAAATCCGTTTGTTTCGGACGAGGCACCAGAATCTGTTCCCGACCACATCTTCTTCATGGAGAAAAACGGTTACGAATTCTCATCAAGCCGCATATTCCTCAATGAATTCACCGAGTTCAACGATAAAGAAATGACAAAAACAAGATATTCCGTCTCTGACCACTACGGCATAACCACGACAATGACCGTGGAATAATCCGCGATTCCGCTCCGTTTTGACTTAAATTTGACAATTCCGATATATCGGTTAAAACAGCGCGTCGTTTTTTGAGTATTATGAAATTTGGGGGATACAATGGAAAGAAACGAAGTTCTGGAAAAGGTTATAAAACTGACCAAAGAGAAACTTGTTGTAAAGAAGAATATTGAAGTAACCGAAAACACGTCCTTCCAGGATGATCTTAATGCCGATTCGATCGACATCACCGATTTCGTCATGGAACTCGAGAATGTTTTCGATCTTAAAATTTCCGACAAGGATATGGAAAACATCAGGACTGTCCGCGACGCTGTCGACCTTATTTACGCGAAAAAATCGAAATAATTTTTTCACTCACATTTCTTTAAATTAAATAAAAATCTTATATAATGCCGCTGGTTTTATGAAAATTGACGCGGAGTTTGCTTTGAACGGCTCAAATTATCTCAACCACGGCAGGATTTTCGTTATTTCAGCTCCGTCCGGCGCAGGCAAAACCACTTTGGTCAGATTGCTGAAAGAACGCTTTCCTCTTCTTGCGGAATCGATTTCATGCACGACAAGAAAGCCGCGCGGACACGAAGTTGACGGCACCGACTATTTTTTTCTCACAAAAGACGAGTTCTTCGCAAAAAGAGAGGCCGGACTTTTTGCCGAATGGGCTGAAGTTCACGGGAATTTCTACGGAACACCTCTCGATTTCCTGCAGAAACAGCTTGATTCAGGCAAGGACGTCATCTGCGACATCGACTATCAGGGCGCGATAAACATCAAAAAAGCTTTTTCCGAAGAGGCCGTTCTTATTCTCGTGCTGCCGCCTTCGATGGAAGAGCTTGAATCGAGACTCCGTCTGCGAGCGACCGATGACCCGGAAGTTATAAAAACACGACTTCACAACGCCAAAAACGAGATTCTGCATTACCCTTATTTTGATTTTGTGGTGGTAAACAACGATCTCAACACTGCAGCAGAGCAGCTTTCCGCCATAATTTCGGCGCACACTGACTCTTCGATTTTCCACAATTTGGAGACAATAAAGAACCTTACGGGGCAAAATGGATAAAAAAACCCTGCTTTCTATTCTCAAAAGCGAACCTTACATCAATATCCCGAAAGTCGTCAGACCCGATTCGATAATCCGAGAAGTCGAAAAACATTCCGGAATACAGGATCCCGACGAACTTTCCTCTATCACAGGAAGAATCCATCAGGCGATTGCGATGGCTTCTGCAGCGCACAGCGGAATTGTGAGAAAAAGCGGCGAACCTTACATCTTCCATCCATACACCGTCGCGTATCTGCTGGCTGTGAGCGGAATGGACGACGACTGCGTGATCGCAGGACTTCTGCATGACACGGTCGAAGACACGACCATGACTGTCGAAGAGATAGAGAACGCTTTCGGAAAGAATGTCGCAAACCTTGTCGACGGTGTCACAAAACTCACCGAAATCAGGGAAAAAACTGAAAACGAGGAGATCTGCCGCAAACTTTCCCGCGAAGAAAAACAGGCGACCGCGATAAAAAAACTTCTCACTTTCGCGCAGAACGATTCGCGAATAATCATAATCAAGCTTTTCGACCGTCTGCACAACATGATGACGCTTGACGCAATGGTTCCGGAAAAGCAGAAACGGATCGCACTTGAAACGCTGAACCTTTATGTTCCGCTTGCTCACAGGCTCGGCATCTACTGGCTGAAAGAGGCTTTGGAATCGCTTTCCTTCTACTTCGGATTTCCCGAGGAATGGGCGCAGATCGACCGCAGCGTAAGCGAAACTTACCCCAATCTTGCGGCAACCGCTGAAACACTTGATGAAAAGACTAAAAATGTTTTCAAAGACTTCGCGCCATTTATGGCGAAGAAAATTTCGCGCGTTTACTGTAAAACAAAGTCTTACTACTACATCTACAACAAAACTTTGAAAAAGAATCTCGAAGTCGGAGATCTCAAAAACATCCTGTCAGTCAGGATCGTCCTCAACACCGACGATGTTTTCGACTGCTACACCGTCCTCGGAATGCTCCACCTTTTCCCGGGATTTTCGCTTGTCCAGCGCTATCTCAAGGATTACATCTCGACCCCGAAAGTCAACGGATATCAGTCGCTCCACACTCTGATAAGGTTCAAGGAATATTTCGTCGAATTCCAGATCTGCACAGAACAGATGGAGAGAGTCGCGCAGGAAGGACAGCTTTCAAAGTGGAAAATCAAGGACGACCCGGCATACAAGGACACTCTTGCGGAGTGGCTCAAAACGATATTCAGCGAACTTATCGACTCTTCGTCAAAGCCTGAAGCTTTTGTCAGCGACATCGAGAACCTTCTACCGCTCGATAAAATGATAGTTTTTACCCCGACAGGAGAAGAGATTCCGCTTCCGGAAGGTGCTACTTTGCTTGATTTTGCCTACGCGATCCACAGCAACCTCGGTGAAAAATGCATCGGAGGAACAGTCAACGGAAAGCGTGCGACGATCAGCCAGGTCCTGCAGAACAAGGACGAAGTCAAGGTCGATACAGCCGAAAACCAGAATCCGCGCGAGGACTGGCTTGATTTCGTAAAAACCCAGCGTGCGAAACAGTTCATCAAAAAATATATCCAGAAGCAGCAGGATAAAATCCTCGAAAACAAAGGGCGAGAGATACTAAAACCGCTTTTTGTCTCGCAGGAAAGAGGCGATTTTTTCGACACGCTTGAAACGCAGCGCGCCTTTACAAGTTTCGCTAAGAAATATTCGCTGCCCAAACAGAACACTTTAAGCGCGTTTTTCATCAAAATCGCTTCAGGTGAGCTGAAACTTGAATCGGTAATCGAAGCCTTTTTTTCTTCCGACGAGATTTCGCGCCTGATAAGTGCCTTTCCGCGCAGAGTCGCGCCCCTTTTCGTGCTTAAGGACGAGCGTGCAGCCGACCTTTCGCCGATATTCATCAAGGGGATCGGCATGATCAGCGACTACAAAATAGCACGCTGCTGCCAGCCGGTCGAGGGAGACTGCGTCGTCGCTTCGGTCTCATCTGACGAAGGTTACATTCTCCACAAGCAGAAATGTCCGAAAATTTCGAGGATCGACCCGAATCATCTGCAGGAAAACGTCTACTGGTTCGAGTATCCGAAATATGAGATTTCGTTCATCGTCAGCCTGCAGAACAGAAAAGGGGCTTTGCTGGAACTCGCGAAAGAACTTCACAATAAAAATTTCAACATTTCGAGCCTTCACCTCAACGCCGACGATGCCGACGAATACTCAGGCAAAGTCTATGTCACGGTCCAGGGCTCCGACATCCAGGCTGTCGAAAATCTCAGGGAATCACTGAAAGACAAGGAAGTTATTATAGATTTCAAAATCAACAACATTCATTACAGAGGTTAAAATGAAAGGTGTTTACACGGCGATAGTCACCCCGTTCAAAAAGTCGGGCGAGATCGATTTCAACGCATTCGGAAAACTGCTTGACGAGCAGGTCAAAGCTAAAGTATCAGGTGTTGTCGTAGCGGGAACTACGGGCGAAGGGGCAACTTTGAGCCTCGCCGAAAAAGAAGAGCTTTTCCGCTTCACGAAGGAAAAATGCCCGAAACTCGACCTTGTCGCAGGAACAGGAACAAACAACACGGCAGACAGTGTAAAACAGACGGAAGCCGCTCTCAAAGCGGGGATCGACAAAGTCCTCATTGTCACTCCATACTACAACAAACCTACTCCCAAAGGGCTTTTTGCACACTACAGCTCCATTGCGAAAACCGGCGCTAAAATCGTCCTTTACAACGTTCCGGGGCGTACCGGCCTCAACATTGCTCCGGCTGCACTCAAACTGGTTTCCAAAATCAAAAAAGTCGTCGCGGTAAAAGAAGCAACAGGCGATCTCGGCAGACTTGCCGACTATCTCGACACCGTAGGAACTGATCGTTTCGACTTCCTTTCGGGAGACGATTTCACAGTCGTTCCCTTCATTTCGATGGGCGGTAAAGGAGTGATCAGCGTTTTATCAAACACTTTGACGGCAAGACAGGCAACGTATATGCTTCTCCGGGACGCATTAACCTCATTGGCGAACATACGGACTACAATGGAGGTTATGTGTTCCCTGGAGCAGTAGATAAAGGAGTGATGGCCGAGATACGTCCCAACGGTACGGAAGATACAGTCATGGCATATGCCATTGACCTCAAAGACCGTGTCGACTTCAAACTCTCCGACCCAGACGGTCCCCGTACATCGTGGGCTCGTTACATCTATGGCATTGCCTTGGAAATGCGTAAGCGAGGAGCTGATGTTAAGGGGTTCAACATTGCCTTTGCTGGTGATGTGCCTCTTGGGGCAGGAATGTCGTCGAGTGCAGCTATGGAGAGTTGCTTTGCTTTTGGTCTCAATGACCTCTTTGCTAACGGTAAGATCAGTCAATGGGATATGGTACTGGCCGGACAAGCTACAGAGCATAACTACTGTGGTGTCAACTGTGGCATCATGGACCAGTTTGCCTCTGTCTTCGGCAAGTCTGGCTGCCTTATGCGTCTTGACTGCCGCAATCGTGAGTTTGAGTACTTCCCCTTTAAACCCGATGGTTACCGCTTGGTATTGCTCGACAGCGTTGTAAAGCACCAATTGGCAGGCTCTCCCTACAACGACCGTCGTCGTTCATGTGAGAACGTAGTCAAACACATTGCTGCTAAACATCAGGAGGCAAATTTTGAAACCTTGCGTGACTGCACATGGGAGCAACTCGAAGAAGTCAAAGCAGAAATCAGCGAAGAAGACTATCGACGTGCAAAATTCGTGCTTGGCGAGAAAGATCGTGTGCTTGGTGTATGTGATGCCCTCAATGAAGGTGATTACGAGCGTGTTGGTGAACTGATGTACCAGACTCATGAAGGCCTGTCAAAGGACTATGAGGTTTCATGTGAAGAACTTGACTTCCTCAATGACATTGCCAAAGAGAATGGAGTTACAGGCTCACGTATTATGGGTGGCGGATTTGGTGGATGTACCATCAACTTGGTACGCAATGACCTCTACCTTCAGTTCGTTAATGATGCCAAGAAACGCTTCAACGAGAAGTTCGGTCACGAGCCCAAAGTTTACGATGTCGTCATTGGAGATGGTTCACGTAAGCTTTGTTAACGCTGCCGACTCATGCATTTGCTGCAAATAAACTACCTCTTCAAAATATTTAGACCGCTGAAAGATTTTTCAGCGGTCTATTTTATTAGTCAAATTCGTTTGAATCGTGTTATTTATTTGTAGTATTCTTTATACCACTCTGCGAACTTCCTCAGTCCTTCCCTTA